>NZ_JBFUPK010000004.1 GCF_041355105.1 Terriglobus sp. RCC_193
TGCGGTCTTGGCGGGAGGAGAGTTCGTCGGGATTCTTCGCTTTGCTCAGAATGACGGTCTTTCGACCGTTGGAGCTTCGCTCGGCGGGACGGATTTTTGGCCATTGGAGCTTCGCTCGGGGTCTTTCAACCGTTGAGCTTCGCTGGGTGATGGTCTTTGACTGTTTGAGCTTCACTGGTCGCGCTTTTAGCGCGATGGAGCAGCTTTGCTGCTCGGCCCAGGTTAGCTTCGCGAACCTGGGGCACACGGTTCTGCTTCCCGCGAATACGAGCTTCGCTGATGGCACCCGATTCTGTGGTTCAGTTACCCCTTACCGAGTAGAACTTTTCACGCGCGTCCGGATCCGTGGCCGCGCCTCGACCGGAGCGTTTTCTGGCAACTCGCCATGTTCCTGCACTATGTAGCGGCGATACCGCTGCAGCAGTGACGAAGGTCCACTCGCGGTAAACGTCACCAGGTTGCCTTCGTACTTCTTCTTCTCCAGGAAACATCCAGCTTCCAGCGCGGCCAGCGTTCGACCCTCGCGCTGCGGAATGCGGAAGGTCGCCGTCGCGGTTGGATCAACGGCTTCCGTGCCGCCAATGCGTTCCTCAATCGCCGCAATCAACGCATCCAGACCGTCACCCGAATGCGCGGAGACGGCAATCGTATGGGCTGCCGGGAGCCGCTGCAGGTCAATTCGATCGTCCGCAGGCAACAGGTCGATCTTGTTCAGTACCTGGATCGTCGGCGTGCGCGACACTTCCAGTTCCGCCAGTACCTTCTCCACCTGCATCTTCTGCTCATCCAGATTGGGTGAAGCGGCATCGCGCACATGCAACAGCAACTCCGCGCGTTCCACCTCTTCCAGCGTGGCGCGGAAGCTGGTCACCAGTGCATGCGGCAGGTTGCGGATGAAGCCTACGGTATCGCTCAGCAGCACCTTGCGCCGCGATGGCAGGTTCAGGTGCCGCAGCTTGGGGTCCAGCGTGGCAAACATCCTCGACGATTCCAGCACGTCTGCCTCTGTCAGCCGGTTGAACAGTGTGCTCTTACCCGCGTTGGTGTAACCGACCAGCGCAACCGTGGGAACAGGCACAGCCTCACGCCGCTGTCGCTGTTGCCGCCGGCTGCGGCGGACGTTCTCCAGCTGCTCCTTCAGCCGATCCACACGCGCGCGGATGCGGCGGCGGTCAGTCTCCAGCTTGGTCTCGCCCGGTCCGCGTGTACCGATACCGCCGCCAAGCTGGCTCATCGCCTTGCCTCGTCCCGCCAGTCGCGGCAACTGGTACTCCAACTGTGCCAGTTCTACCTGCAGATGGCCTTCGCGTGTACGTGCATGGCGGGCAAAGATATCCAGGATGAGTTGTGTCCGGTCGATCACGCGGCACGGAAGTGCTCGATCCAGGTTGCGGAGCTGTGATGGTGTCAGGTCATGGTCGAACAGCACCAGGTTGGCGCCGGAACTGGCTATGACCGCCTCCAGCTCCTCCACCTTGCCCGGCCCAATCAGCGTAGCTGGATCGGGCCTGGAGCGCCGCTGGATCACGGTGGCGGCAATCTCCGCGCCAGCAGAGGTTGCCAGCTCCTGAAACTCCGCCAGAGCGGCGTCGAAGTCCATCTCCGCGACGGACTCCAGCGGCGAGTCTTCCTCGCCATCATGCAGAGAGGCTGCGGCACGGGCCTGCATGGCCGTCGAGGACAGCCGTCGCCGTTCGCCGGTAATCTCCACGGCCACCAGCACAGCGCGTTCCTGCTGTGTCTCGGTTGCATGGCCGGTACGGGGACGGGCGTGCGCCTCCGCGGCCTCTTCCAGCCGTGTGCGTCCGCCTGTGCCCGTCGTATGGGTATGTGCTTGGGTCAGCGAGTCCGTCCCGGCTCTCAGGAGCCTACGGTTCCGCCCATGGCGGCCGCGCCTTCCGCAGGGGCATGCTCACCCCTTGATACCGGGGTATGTGTTCCGTGAGGGCGTTCCGGATGACTACCCGTCCCCCGGGTAGACACTACGGTAGAAATCGCATGTTTGAAAATCAACTGCTCCTGCGCGTTGTTTTCGAGCAGGACCGAGTATTTATCAAACGAACGAATCTTGCCCGTCAGCTTGACGCCGCTAACCAGATAAATGGTTACTGCGCTCTTGTCTTTGCGAACCGTGTTCAGGAAGGTGTCCTGAATATTCTGTGCCGGCTTGGAATCCATGCTTTGCCGATCTCCTCTTGCGCTTCCGAACAGCGCTGTTATGGAACTGCCTCAAACAAAAACCGCCAACGCTGGAAACCAGCACTTTCGGTTGAGTACCAGGGGCCTTCGTCCCTAAGACAAAAAACAATACGGGTGAACCCATGGTCGTGGCAAGTGAAAAGCGCACGGGCACACCAGCAACTGCTTTGCGGTCATTTTAGACCGTAGGGCTTCCCGGCGAAGCCGTCGAGAACTCCCTCGCATTTAGGACGCACGAGGATACGGAATTGTTCCTAACCCTGTTCGATTTTCGGCGCGAAAGGCATAATGCTGTCGCTTCGCCTAACATGGAACTGATGTCGCACCCTCTTTTGCCGCCCGTTCCGATTCTCGACCTCAGCCGTCAATACTCTGCTGTGGGGGCGGAAATCGGCGCGGCCGTGGCGGATGTCTGTTCCGCTGGCCGCTTCGTTCTTGGGAAAGAAGTCGTCGAGCTGGAACGTCAGATCGCAGCCGCAACCACTGCGACCGAGGCGGTGGGATGCGCCAGCGGGACAGACGCACTCTGGTTAGCCATGGCCGCGTTGGGGATCGGAAAAGGCGATGCTGTGGTGACCACGCCCTTCTCCTTCTTCGCAACGGTCAGCAGCATTCTGCGTGTAGAGGCAAAGCCGATACTGGCAGACATTGACCCCGTGACGTTCAACCTGAACCCGGTGGCCGTTGCAGATGCAATTGCGCAACACGAAGATGTGCGCGCTGTGATGCCGGTACACCTCTACGGACAGTGCGCCGATTGGGAAAGCTTTGATCGCATGGCGGCAGAGAATGATCTGCTGCTGATCGAGGATGCGGCACAGGCCTTTGGAGCCGATTGGAATGGAACTCCTGCAGGCGCGCTTGGGCATGCGGCGGCGTTTTCGTTCTATCCGACAAAGAACCTCAGTGCATGGGGCGATGCGGGACTGACCACGTTCCGTTCCTCGACAATCGCGGAACGCGCGAAGGCATTGCGAGCGCATGGGATGCGGCGGCGCTACTACCACGATGAGGTGGGATGGAACTCGCGTCTGGATACGGTTCAGGCGGCTGTTCTGCTGGTGAAGATGAAGTACATTGCGCAGTGGAACGAGGATCGCAGGCAGGTAGCGGCGCGCTATCACGATCTGTTTCATGCGACGACTCTTTTAGGTGCGGTGGAAGATGGCGGCATCATATTGCCTGTGGTGGATGTGCGCGGCACGCACGTATGGCATCAGTATGTGATTCGCACGCCACGTCGTGATGAGCTGCGCGCGCATCTGTCTGCGCAGGGCATTGGCAGCGAGGTGTATTATCCCGTTCCGTTGCACATGCAGGATGCATTGAAGCATTTGGGATATCGCGAAGGCCAGTTTCCGGAAAGCGAGAAGGCCGCACGTGAAGTGCTTGCGCTGCCTATGTATCCCGAGCTTCGTGAAGATGAACAGGAACGTGTTGTAGAGGCTGTACAAAGTTTCTTTGCCTAAGTGGCCAATGCAACTCCCACGGAGTTACTGGAAGAAATTTGTGGCAACTACATGAATCAAGAGTTGTATCGCGCCAGAACGTGACAGGTAATGTCAAAATAAATAGAGCGTGCCGAGGGTATATCTTGCCACGCGTGAGTACTGTCTTCCCTTGAACGCGTACTGAAGATTTTCGACTGCCTGGAGTGTATGTGGAGGAGCGTCTCTGTTCCATCTTGAATGAAGTGGGTGGCCTGACAGTGGATGCTGGAACCCTGGGACCTACTGACAATCTTTTTGCGAAGGGCCTTACTTCCTTCTCAACCGTCACCGTCATGCTGGCGTTGGAAGAGGAGTTCGAAGTCTCCTTTCCTGACACACTGCTAACGCGTGAGACCTTCACCAGCATTACCTCTCTCTCCAATGCGATCCGAGGTTTGCAAGGATGAACCCTGCAAGCACGAGGGACACGACGTCTCTGTTTCAACATGCAGTGGAAGTCGCGGCAACGTATGCGGATGCAGTGGATCGCGAAGCACGTTTCCCGGCAGAGGCTATTGCTGCGCTACGTGATGCGGGTGCTCTGGGAGCACTGGTTCCGAAAGAACTGGGTGGCCTTGGTCTGTCGGTGAGCGAAGTGGCGTCGCAGTGCCAGCAGCTTGCCCAGGCGTGCGCGTCCACAGCGATGATTTATGCAATGCACCAGATCAAGGTGTCATGCCTGGTGAACCATGTGCTGGACCAGTCATGGCATCGCGAGTTTGTGCGGCGGATCGCGCAGGAGCGTTTTCTGCTTGCTTCCATCACCTCTGAGGTCGGTACGGGTGGCGACCAGCGCTCCAGTGTCTGTGCGGTGAAGGTGGAAGATGGTGCATTCACTCTGACGAAGAAGGCGACAACCGTTTCGTATGGTGCGTATGCAGATGTGTTCCTGGTGACATCACGCTCGCATGAGGACGCGCCGCCCTCAGACCAGGTAATGGTGACATGTCTGCGAAGCGACAGCGCACTGGAGATGACCAGCGGATGGGATGCTTTGGGAATGCGTGGCACCTGCAGCGCAGGATATGTGTTCCAAAGCAGCGGTATCGCAGACCAGGTGGCGCCTGTGCCGTTTGCCGATATTTCGGCGGATACCATGGTCCCGGTATCGCACCTGTTATGGAGTGCAGTGTGGACGGGGATTGCCGCAAACGCATTGACACGTGCGCGTGCCTTTCTGCGGGCGCAGGCAAGAAGACAGCCCGGTGGAACAACACCGGGAGCAGCCCGGTTGGTACATGCCACGGGCATGCTGGAGATGATGCAGGCGCGCATCCGCACGATGTTGACCAGCTTCGATGCCTGTAACGCGATGGGCAGCAACCGAGACGTGGTGAGTGCCGAAGAGGCAGGCTGGCCTGTGGGCATGGCGAGGGCAACGGCGCTGAATACGCTGAAGTTTGATGTCTCTACGATGTGTCATGAGGTGGTGCTTGAGGCGCTGCTGATCTGTGGCATGGCTGGTTATAAGAACGACACGGAATTCAGCGTGGGGCGGCACTTGCGCGATGTACTCTCCGCGCAACTGATGATCAGCAATGACCGCATTGCCGCTGGTGCGGGTGCGCTTCTGCTGGCACAACGAAATCAACTGGCAACGCTGTAAGGACGGAGCATCATGAGCGGCAAGGATTTTCGCACTCGCCTGGTGGAAGAAGGGATTCTGATTCCCGGTGGCGTGGACGGACTATGGGGACGGAGCGGTGTTTTCGAGCGCATATTTGACGGGCTGGATCGTGCCATTACGGACGCAGGTGCATTTGCACGTCCAGAGGTGATGCGCTTTCCTCCGGCCATGTCGCAGGCTGTGTTTGAAAAAAGCGGGTACATGAAAAACTTCCCGCACTTCGCCGGCACCATTCATTGTTTCTGCGGGGGCGATGCAGCGCATCATCAACTGTTGGGCAAGATGCAGCGCGGAGAAGAATGGAGAGAGCAGCAGCAGCCGTCAGACCTGGTTCTGACACCAGCCGCGTGCTATGCGGTCTATCCTGTCCTGGCACGGCGTGGTCCCATTGCCACCGGCGGCCATCTGGTGGATGTGCAGTCCTTCTGCTTCCGGCATGAACCCTCGCCAGAACCCACGCGGTTCCAGTTTTTCCGGATGCGTGAGTTTGTCAGCATCGGAACGCACGATGAGGTCATGGCATTTCGCCAGGACTGGATTGAGCGAGGCTCGGCATTTGCAACGTCACTTGGTTTACCGTTTGAAGTGGATGTCGCGAACGATCCGTTTTTTGGACGGGCCGGGAAACTTATGGCTGATAGCCAGCGTTCACAGAACCTGAAGTTTGAGCTGCTGGTGCCGGTGAACGATGATGCTGGACCCACCGCCTGCATCAGCTTTAACTACCACACAACATACTTCGGCGATATATGGGAGATGCGCACACCGGACGGTGCTCCCGCGCATACTGCCTGCTGCGCCTTTGGTATGGAACGTCTTGTATTGGCACTGCTGAAACATCACGGATTCGATATCGATTCGTGGCCATCCGCTGTACGCAATATCCTGCACCTCTGATTCACTTTTGTTGACTGCCATCTTCTCTTGATTGGAAACCCCCTGCTGTGAACCCGAACAGCCTGACAATAGCAACAACCCCTCTCTATTTTGGTGGTCGCTTCGGCTGGCTGCATAGGCCAAAGTCGCAGGACCAGCCCCCCGCATTTTGTGCCGTGGTTTGCTCTGCCTATGGGCAGGAAGAAATGTGCACCCACTATGGCGTAATGGGCCTTGCAGATGAGTTGGCGTTGGCTGGCGTGCCCACGCTTCGTTTTGACTATCTGGGCGCATGCAATAGCGACGACGGCGACGTCTGCCTGAGGGGATTTGTAGAGGACACGGTGCGAGCGGTCGAGTGTCTGCGACAGCATTGTGGGCCGCTTCCCGTTGTACTGGCAGGTGTGCGCCTTGGAGCGATGGTGGCGTTGTCTTCGTCTGGACGCGTAGCTGGTGTGGCAGGCGTTGTGCTGATGGCGCCGGTTCTCAGCGGTAGGACGTATATGCGAGAGGTTCGTGCCGCCGCCGCTGTATCACGGTTGGCAAGCCTCGATCCGCCGCCGCAGGCCGGTAGCGGAGAGGTTCTGAACACGAACGGATTTCACTGGTCCGCCATGTTGCAGGATGAGGTGAGCACCGCAGACCTGACGCATCTAACGGCTCTCCATGCTCCTTTGCTGGTACTACCTTCGCCACAGGATAGGCAATCTCCAAAAGTCGCGGAAAAGTGGGCTGCCACTGGAGCTCCCGTATCTGTTGTGCCGTTTGCGGAGTATGGCACATGGATGCAGGACCCTACGTTGCACAGCAATCCTGTGCAGGCATTTGCCGCCATTCGCAACTGGCTAAAGGAACTTCCCGCAGTGGAAGAAAAGGAACTGCATGGGACTCTGCCCGGCTCTACGCGGACGCTGCGTGGCGAAGGATTTATGGAGGAGCCCGTACGGTTTGGCCCTGACCAAAGCCTGTTTGGCATTCTGTGCCTTCCTGCCGATGGTAAGGCCGCCGAGGTTGCAGCGCTTCTGCTGCATGAGGGGAGCAGCTACACCATTGGCAATGGACGCGCCTATGTGAAGCTGGCCAGGACATTGGCACGACAGGGCATTGCGTCGTTGCGCATCGATCTGTCTGCCACCGGAGACAGCCCGGCCAGGAATACACGACATCCACATTACGATCTGGAACGCATTCCAGAGAGCGTCGCCGCGCTGGATCTGCTACAGCAGCGTGGCTTTCCCGTGGCGGTCGCCTTCGGCCAGTGTGCCGGAGCCTATACGGCCTACCAGGTTGTCCTGGCGGATGAACGGATCGTGGGTGGTGTGATCACAAACATCCAGAAGTTCACATGGCACTATGGGGATGACATTGCCGTTTCATTTCGTGACAACAAGCGTTCTCTGAAGGGCTATTGGCGTGCAATGCGTAGCAAAGGGGAATGGAAACGCGTACTGCGTGGCGACGCGGACATGAGCGGTATTGTCCGTGTGTTGCTGAAACGTGGATTCATGCAGGTCACACATCAGGTGAAGAGCCTTTTGCCACCTGCACCGGACTCTGAGATGGCAATCGTGCATGCGCAGATGCGTCGTCTGGCGCAGCGTGGAGTGCAACTCCATCTCCTCTTCAGTGACGATGACCCCGGCCTATCAGAGATGTGGATGCAGTTTGGCCGCAAGGCTCGACGGCTGAAGAACTTTGCTCCCATTCGCATGACGCTAGTAAAGCATGCGGATCATCATTTCAACGGAAGCGATGCCCGCGAACGGTTTTACGAACTGGCGTCGGTATGGATGAAAGAGGCCGTTGCGTCGCGGGCGGCGTCTATCGTGGTGCGGTAGCTGTTTCTGGTTGGGATGCGAGTCTCCCCGCACTGCTCTATTCTCATAGAGGAATGTTGAATAGGGTTGCAGTCAGAGACGTTACATTTTCCAACGCTTTGCCGCTCGCGTTGATCGCCGGGCCGTGCCAGATGGAAAGCCGCGCGCATGCTCTGGAAGTTGCCTCTGCGCTGAAAGAGATGGCAACACGTCTGGGCATTGGGCTGGTATACAAGTCCAGCTTTGATAAGGCGAACCGCACCAGCGCGAACGCGGCTCGTGGCATTGGGTTGGAAGCATCGCTGCCGATTTTTGCAGAGATCCGCGAAAGCCTCGGATTACCAACGCTGACGGATGTCCATGAATCATGGCAGTGCGCGGAAGTGGCGCAGGCCGTGGATGTATTGCAGATTCCAGCGTTCCTTTGTAGACAGACGGATCTGTTGCTGGCTGCCGCTGCTACCGGTAGAACGGTCAATGTGAAGAAGGGACAGTTTCTTTCCCCACAAGAGATGACACATGTGGTGGAGAAGTTGGCCGATGCAAAGGGCGGTGTACTGGTGACGGAGCGTGGCACCACATTTGGCTACAACACGTTGGTGACGGATATGCGTTCGTTGCCGGTGTTGGCACAGACGAATGCTCCGGTGATCTTTGATGCCACGCATTCCGTGCAGCAGCCGGGTGGATTGAACGGAGCAAGTGGTGGACAACGTGAGTTTGTTCCGGTACTGGCGCGAGCTGCTGTCGCTGTGGGTGTTGCCGGCGTGTTTATTGAAACGCATCCTGATCCTGACCATGCGCCCAGCGATGGGCCAAACATGATTGCTCTGAAAAATCTGCCGCAGTTGGTGGAAGACCTGATGGCGTTTGATCAGCTTGCAAAACAGCGTGTGCTGCGCGGATGAAGACTTCGCAACAAATTGCGATGGAGACAATAGCCTGCGAACTTCGCGGTCTTGAGTCGTTGCGTGAAGCGTTTGCCGGTCCGCTGGGTGATGCATTTGCGCATGCAGTGAATGTGATTGCCGATGCGCCCGGACGCGTGATTGTTACCGGCGTGGGGAAGAGTGGGCACATTGCGCGGAAGCTTGCGGCGACGCTTGCTTCCACAGGAAAGCCTGCGCACTTCGTTCATCCTTCGGATGCAAGTCACGGTGACCTGGGCATGATTCGCGAGAACGACGTGGTGTTTGCATTGTCATGGTCGGGTGAGTCGTCAGAATTATCGGATATCGTTTCGCATTCGCGAAGATTCAACGTGCCGTTGATCGTGAGCACGGGCAATGCTGAGAGCACGCTGGCGAAAGCGGCGGATGTGGTGTTGGCCTTGCCGCAATGCGAAGAAGCCTGTGTGGATTTGATGGCTCCCACGACGAGCACCACGATGCAACTGGCGTTGGGCGATGCGCTGGCCGCATCGTTAGTGAACAAAACGAACTTTTCCAGGGAAGACTTCCACGCATTGCATCCTGGTGGTCGTCTGGGGACACGGTTACTGCGTGTTCGTACGCTGATGCATGCCGGGGAGGAAGTCCCGTTGCTGCGGGAAGATGCTTCACTCTCCGATGCGATTGTGCGCATGACCAGCGGGCGCTTTGGCATTACCGGCGTGTTGAATGCGGAAGAAAAGCTGGTGGGTTCGATCACGGACGGCGATCTGCGCCGTGCGTTTTCGCACGGGTTTCATGATCGCCCCGCAAAGGATGTGATGGGTCGAACGCCCCGCGTCATTGCGCCAGACGAGTTTGCACATCGTGCGTTGGCGCGTATGAATGCCGAGTCGATTACAAGTCTGTTTGTCGTGGAAGAGGGAAGGGTCGTGGGCATTCTACATATCCACGATCTGCTGCGTGCCGGGCTCGTTTAGCGATAGCGTTCCACTTCGGCCAGTAGAGCGATCTTGCGTGCGGGCGGAAGGAAGCTGGCTTCCACAGAGTTTGCTGCCAGTTCGCGCATCTGCTCGTTGGTGAATTCGAACTCACGTTGCACGGTTTCGTACTCATCGAGCAGATTTGCGCCGAACATCGGTGGATCGTCGGAGTTGAGCGTAATCATCAGGCCACGCTCAAAATAGTGGCGCACCGGATGCGTGTCGATCGATTTACAACAGCCTGTGCGCAGATTGCTGGTGACGTTCAGTTCAAGCGGAATCTGTTTCTCTGCAAGAACGTCGAGTAATTCAGGATCATCCACTGCCGTCAACGCGTGGCCAATGCGTTCTGCGCCAATGTTGATCGCGCTCCAGATGCTTGTTGCAGGAACACTCTCACCCGCATGTACGGTCAGGTGTAGCCCGGTAGCCTTGGCTTCTGCGTAGAGATCTTTGAACTCTGCGGCAGGGCCACGTGCTTCGTCGCCGCCAATACCAATACCAATGATGCTGGGATATTTCTGTTTCAACTCTGCGGCTTTTGCAAATACCACGGCAGCTTCCTGAACGCCGAAGTGGCGGACGGCATCGAAGATCCAAAAGACAGTGGTGCCGAAGTCCTGTTCGGCAAGTTCGCGTCCACGTTCCACGGCGGCCATCATGTCTTCCACGGTGATCTGCTGCTTGAATCGCAGAAGTATGCCAACGGAGATGTAGACCTCGGCATGACGAACGCCCTGCTGGCTGAGGCGATGCACCATCTCGTAGGTGATCAGCTCGTAATCAGCCGGTGTTTGAATGCGTTCGCTTACGGCCTTGAAGGCCATCAGGAAGCCAACGAAATCTTCGTAGACATAGAGCTTTTCTGCGGCGCGAAGCGTTAGCGGTTCAGCATCATTGCGTTGCGACAAACGCACCAGGGTATCGGGCACGATGGTGCCTTCCAGATGTAGATGCAACTCGCATTTGGGGAGACCGCTTAGCCATTCGCGTTGAGAAAGAATTGCCATCACATCAGTATTTCATTCTGGCGAGGGCGTGGCGATGGCCAAGGGTGGCTCTTTGACAGCAGGCACCCCAGCAGCGGAATCCACCAGGCGAGGGAAGAACTTGTCTCGGAGTGCCAATGTCGGGAATTCAATCAGCCGGGTCATAAGTATCCCGACCAATATGCCCGCAATGGGAGCAAGGATGCGGTTCGCTGCGGCTTCGTGCGCTGGCCAAAAACGATGTGTCAGCGAATAGATGGACGTTGAGGTGGAGACGTGCCAGAGATAAATACCGTACGAATAGACGCCGATCCAGGCGACCGCGCGATAAAGCCAGGAGTGGCGATGGCCGGGGCGGTAGAGCAATAGAAAAAGCGCAACACCACTCAAATCAGCAAGAAGAGTCCATAGGGGTGGTGCCCATGCCTGATGTATTGAAAGGCGGAAAAAGAGAAGCGTGAGACTGATGACCGCGATCCAGAGTGGACGCATATTCTGCACACGGGAGAAGGTTTTCGGTGCGAAGTGAAAAAGCATCGCAAGGAGAACACCGAAAAGAATGCCGTGAAGCCGGGTGAATGTGAATGTGTAGCTATCCACATGGTAGACGCAGGAAATCCAAAAACTACGACCAATTGTGAATGCCGCCAATGCCGCCACGATGCAGAAGACAGTGCGCCACTGCAACTTGAATGATGCGGCAAGGAAGAGCAGAGTCATCAGCAGAAGATAGGCGTGTTCCTCAACAGCGAGTGTCCATGTATGGGCGATGCCACCCATGTAGTTCTGAATGTTAAGGAAGTTACCCAAGAGAAACCGGAACGTATGACGACCGGTTAGAAGACTTGCAATCAGAAAGATGTAGTACTGCGGCCAGATCTTCAGGCCACGGCGCACGAGGAAACGCTTGATATTGATGTTTCCGCGAACCTTCCATTCTTTGAGCAGCAAACCGCCCACAAGAAATCCGCTGAGTACAAAAAATATATCGACGCCCGCTGTACCGAAGGCAGGCCACCCCAAGCGCAGAAAAGGCCAGAAGAGTATGTAGGACGAGTGGAAGTCAACCACCATGAGGATCGCGATTCCTCGAATGAAGTCCAATTCGATTTCACGCCGCTGTGGCTTTGTTTCTGGACGCAAAGAAACTGATTCTTCTGGAATCACTGGGCTGTGCTTCATGCTTATCCCTGCAAGCGCGCAAATTCGCTGCGCTTACGGCTGTAGAAGAAGTAGACAAACAGGCCGATGACGAGCCAGATGAAGAAGCGTTCCCAGGTGCGAATGGGAAGTCCGCTCATCAGTAGGATGCAGAAGAGCACGCTGAGTGTTGGAATCACGGGGCCGCCCGGGACGCGAAATCCGCGATAACGCTCCGGCTGACGACGACGCAGAACGATTACGCCAATACTGACCAGAACAAAGGCGAAGAGCGTGCCGATATTCGAGAGTTCAGCGAGTGTACCTACGTCAAACAATCCCGCAGGAATTGCGACGAGGATGCCTGCCACCCATGTTGCAAAGGCGGGTGTGCGGTAGCGAGGGTGCACCCTGGAGAAGATGTCCGGCAGCAGACGATCGCGGCTCATGGCGAACCATACGCGTGCCTGTCCTAACTGGAAGACCAGTATGGACGAGATCATACCGACCAGTGCGCCGAGGAGAACGATCAGTCGCACGATGTGCAGTTTGGTGGAGTGCGTATCTGTGCTCAGACGCTTCAGCGCATTCACTACCGGTGCAGCATCGCCCGCGACAGAGAACCACGGCACCATGCCGGTAAGAACAAGCGCGACGCCGATGTACAGAATTGTGCAGACGATAAGCGTGGCGATGATGCCGATGGGTACGTCGCGCTGTGGCTGTTTGCATTCTTCGCTGGCCGTGGAGACCGAATCAAAACCAATGTAGGTGAAGAAGATGATCGATCCACCGGCAAGCACACCGGGCCAGCCGTTCGGCGAGAACGGATGATAGTTACCGGGATGGATGAAGCTGATACCCGCAAAGATGAAGATGAGGATGGCTGCAATCTTCACCAGCACCATGATGTTGTTGGTTTTGGCCGATTCACGGATGCCGCGTACCAGGATCATCGTGAGGATGATGACGATGAGGAACGCAGGGATGTTGAAACCGAAGTGCCAGCCGGACTTGTAGATGTCGTGGCCCTGCAGGTCCTGCAGGCCGAGCGGAAGATAGGCGGGGGAAAGCCACTTCGGATGGAAGTGAAAGCCCATCCAGTCCATAAGATCAACCACGTGCGCTGCGAAGCCCACACTGACGCTCATGTTGGAGAAGGCGTATTCCAGGATGAGGTCCCAGCCGATGATCCACGCAATCAATTCGCCCAGCGTGGCATAGGTATAGGTGTAGGCCGATCCGGCGATGGGGATCATGCTCGAAAGCTCGGCATAACAAAGGCCTGTGAAGGCGCAGACGATGGCCACCAGGATCATCGAAATGGCCAACGCCGGACCGGCACCGGGGCGCCCGGAAACTGCGCCGTGATGCAGTACGAAATCGATGACAGGAGAATCCCAGAAGGTGGCCGTGGTGGCGGGATTCCCCGCGATAGCGGTGCCGATGACGGTGAAGATGCCGCTGCCGATGACGGCGCCAATGCCCAGCGCAGTGAGCGAAACGGGCCCCAGCGTTTTTTTCAGCGCTGTTTCCGGGCGCTCCGATTCGTCGATGAGTTTATCGATGGACTTCGTGGCAAAGATTTGTCGGGGCAGGGTGGTGTCTCTCGGCTGAATTTACGGTGGTTGCAGGTGTAGTTTAGCGTGTTGCTGGCGGAGATTCGCAATGGGAATCCGCTGCGGAGGCAGTGTGCGTTTGGGGTTGGCGGCAGGTGTCGCGGTATTTTTCGGTTTGGGAGCGGCTGCGGTAGCACAGTCTCCGTTTGGAACATGGACGCGACCGGTGGATCAGCCAGTGATTCGTCCGGTCAAGGACTCTACGTTTGCCGACCCAATTACCGGGAAAATGGTGCATTGGCAGGCCCTGCACACCTTCAACCCCGCGGCCATTGTGCGCAATGGCAAGGTATATGTCCTTTATCGTGCGGAAGATGACTCTGGATCGAGGATGATCGGCGGCCACGTTTCGCGGCTTGGTCTGGCGGTGAGCAATGACGGTATCCATTTTCAGCAGATGCCGGAGCCGGTGCTGTTTCCCGCGAAAGACACACAGGAAGATCGAGAGTCGCCCGGTGGCGTGGAGGACCCGCGCATCGTGGAATCACCCGACGGAACCTACGTGTTGACGTACACACAGTGGTCGCGGAAGCTCGACCGATATTCGGTCGGTATCGCCACGTCACGCGATCTGACGCACTGGCAGAAGCAGGGGCCGGCGTTTCTGGGGGCGTATAGCGGGCGGTATGACACGTACAAATACAAGTCAGCCGCGATCCTGACCGAGCGCAAAGGCGACAAGCTGGTTGCCACCAAAGTAAAGGGCACGTACTGGATGTTCTGGGGTGATCTGGGCATACGGATGGCGACTTCCGATGATTTGATTCACTGGACGCCGGTGGAATCGTCTCCGGGCGAGGTAAAGGTCGTCCTGAAGCCGAGGCCGGGACTGCCGGACAGCGATTTTCCTGAAGCCGGACCGCCGCCGGTGCTGACGAAGCAAGGCATTGTGATGCTCTACAACGGCAAGAACAAGGATGGTGAAGGCCGCGATCCGAAACTGAAGGCCGGAACCTATGCCGTGCTGCAGGCGGTGCTGTCCGCGGACAATCCAGAGAAGATTCTGGAGCGGGGCGATGCACCGGTGTTTCAACCGCAATTACCGTTTGAACAGAGCGGCCAGTATGCCGCGGGAACCACGTTCTCTGAAGGGTTGGTGTTTTTCAAGGGCAAGTGGTGGATGTACTACGGCTGCGCGGACTCGTTTGTTGGCGTGGCGACGGCAGTCGTCAGGTAAGAGCTATAGCAGCAATTGCCAATAACCTACGTCGATCCATCTATTTTGCTTCCACCCAACCTGATGAAAATGCGCGACCTTTTGAAAGCCGAACTTTTCACTGAGGGCAATGCTTGCCGGGTTCGGAAGAGCGATGCCGCCCATGACGCAATGAACGCCTCTTGCGCGTAGTTCATCGAGTAATGCGGCATACAGCCTGCTGCCAACCCCGGCTCCAATTCGTTGCGGATGAAGATAGATGCTGCTCTCCACGGAGAACCTGTACGCGGAGCGTTCCCGCCAGGGAGAGGCGTAAGCGTAACCAAGAACCTGATCGTTTACCTCGGCAACCAGCCAGGGGAGCCCTGCTTGCTGAATCTTTGCGATCCTTTGCCGGATGGTGGCAAAGTCCACGGGACTTTCCTCGAAAGTGGTCATGGTCTCAAGGATGAAGTGGTTATAGACATCACAGATTGCCGAAATGTCACTCTCCTGAACGCTCCGGATCATCGAAGCTGCCTCCTGTGAATTTCAGATCGCCCGGGCGGGCAATGCGATCCATATGAGGGGTGCTGCAGCAACTGTCTTCATGGAACGCTCCTGACAAAAGAAAGCCCTGCAGCTATCGCAGGGCTTTCTCGCAGGTTATGTGCTTCGAACTAGCGCTTGGACTGGCCCTTGCTCAGCGACTTCATCTTTTTCTTGTTGCTGCCGCGGGGTTCGGTGCGAGCGACCTTGGGGGCTGCGTTCTTGCGTGCGGTGCGCTTTGCGGTCTTACGCTCGTCGTGGGACAGTGCCTTGGTATTTGCCATTGCTTTTGATTTCTTCCTGACTATTTAAAAATTTCGCCGGCGATGCGCCTGCGTGGCGCTTAGAGCTTTTCAAGCTGGGCGAACTTCTCCACCAGCTTCTTCACGCCGTGCTGTCGAAATTCTACCGTAATCTTGGCGTCGGAACCCGAACCTTCTCGCGATACCACCCTGCCTTCGCCATATTTTGGGTGCCGGACGCCTGTGCCGCGGCTTAATTCGGTGGATCCGGTGGATTCCGGGATATCCATCTTCGGGCGCGATCCACCGCCAAACTTCCCAGATCCGCCGAAGAAACTGGCAATGTTGTCGATGCTGTTGGGGTTTGCGGGCTTCTTGTGAGCACCAAATTGCAGGCCGTAGTTGCTTTTTGGCTTCTGAGGGGGCGTGGCGCCGGTCTGGTCCTCGTCCTCGTAACTGTAGTGGCGTTCGCCAGAGTCGTCGTCGCCACGTTTCTTGCCCCAGCGATTGCCACCGTAACGGTTGCCGCCGTATTCGCTGCGGAAGGCCGGGCGGTCCTCAGGCGAGCCGAGGTCTTCTACCAGGCGTGAAGGAATCTCTTCCAGGAACCGCGAGCCCACGCTGGCATCCGGCATATCCGAGCCGTAGCGCCGACGATACCGTGCACGGGTAAGAACCAGCGTGTCCATCGCTCGTGTCATGCCCACGTAGCAGAGACGGCGTTCTTCTTCCAGGCCATTCGGATCCTGCAGCGTGCGCGAAGAAGGGAACAGACCTTCTTCCATGCCGCAGAGGAAGACCAGTGGGAATTCCAGGCCCTTGGATGCATGCAGCGTCATCAGCGTGACACGCGCGTCCATGTTGATGCTGTCGGCGTCGCTGACAAGCGCAGCGTGGTCCAGGAAGTCAGCAAGCGTTTCGCCACGTTCCTGCGCATCCTGCGCAGCGTTGGCAAGTTCCTTCAGGTTTTCAATGCGGCTGAAGGATTCTGGTGTGCCTTCGTTTTCAAGCTGTTTGATGTAGCCGCTGCGATCGTTCAGGAATTTAATCAACTCTGGCAGCGTGGCCGGATCGCCGGGCGCACGGAAACCATCGATGCGAGTGCTGGTTTCAATCGGTGCAACAGGCGACGATTCAACGACCGGAGCAGCCTTCTCGCGAAGCTCCGCAAACATATCCTGGGTGGTCCGCTTGTTCTTCTTGGCGGCCTGTTGCTTGTTTGCCTCAAACGGATTGAATGAAACCGACTGTTTCGGAGTATCGAAGAGTGACGGCGTGGCGTCGCTGCCATCGAACGAGAAGTTGAAACCGGTATCGCCACTTTCGCTGTCGGCACTCGCAGCCAGAGCGAGAGGCTCTTCTTCCGTGTAGCCGAAGTCGAAGCTGGCATCTTCGATGTGCGCATTCTCAGGCGCAATGGTACTGCGCTCTTCGCTGGGACCAAAGTCGAAGCCAAAATTGAAGCTGGTGTCGAACGATGTATCTTCGCTCGCATCACTTTCGGTGGATGCGTTTTCTTCTGCGCCGACGAACTCTGTTTCTGTTGCAAGGCCTGCATCGGCAGCGAGTACTTCTCCGAAGTTCTCACCGAGCATGGCGCGCGCATCTTTGATGAGTTGTTGAAAACCCTTCAGCGCGGTGAGTGCACGCGCGGGTAGAAGCTGCTGTTCGTGTGCGCGGTCAATCGCTTCCCACGTGCTCATACCCGTGGTCAACGCAATGCGCTCCAGCGTTTCCATCGTTGTTTTGCCGATGCCGCGTGGTGGTGAATTGACGACGCGGTTGAGTGCGATCGAATCGTTCGGGTTCTGCACCAGCTTCAGGTAGCTGAGCAGGTCCTTCACTTCCGCACGATCGTAGAAGCTGAAGCCACCGACCATGTGGTACTGGATGTTGTAACGGCGCAGCGATTCTTCTACCAGTCGCGATTGCGAATTGGTGCGATACAGCACCGCACACTTTGGTGTATCGCCTGCTTGCGTGGTTTCGCGGATGTAAGTGGCGATGCGATCCGCAATGAACAACGCTTCATTCTCGCCATCGGGTGCTTCGTAATAGCCGATAAGCGAGCCGCCTTCGCGCGTGGTGAATAGCTCTTTGCCCTTGCGCTGCGTGTTGTTGCGGACAACTGCTCCCGCGCCTTCGAGAATGATCTGCGTGGAGCGGTAGTTCTGTTCCAGGCGAATGATTTTCGTGTTTTCGAAGTCTTTCTCGAAGTCGAGAATGTTCTTGATGTCTGCGCCGCGCCAACTATAGATGGACTGATCTTCATCGCCCACCACGCAGACGTTGCCATGTTTGCCGCTGAGCAATCGCATCAACTCGTACTGAGGGCGATTGGTGTCCTGATACTCGTCAATGAGTAGATAGCGATATTTGCGCTGATAACGTTCGCGGACTTCCTGACTGGTCTTCAGCAGGCGCACAGTCTCCAGCAGGAGATCGTCGAAATCCATCGCGTTGTTCTTGTTCAACTCATCTTTGTAGATTTTGAAGATGTGTGCGATGCGCTCTTCCAGCGGGTTAGTCGATGCCAGGAAGTATTCCTGTGGATCGATCATGTGGTTCTTCGCCCACGAAATGCGTCCCAGTGCGACGCGCGGCTTCAACTGTTTGTCATCCACCCCAAGGCGCTTCAGTGCCTGCTTCACAATGGCCTGCTGATCGGATTCGTCGTAGATGGCGAAGCTCTTCGTCAGCCCCACACCATTCACACGGAGTGCTTCGATGTCGCGACGCAGCGTGCGCACGCAAAGCGAGTGGAACGTGGAGATCAATGGCTTTGCCAGCGACGAGTGGCCAATAAGGCCGTCCACGCGCTCCGCCATCTCTTTCGCCGCCTTGTTCGTAAAGGTAACGGCAAGGATGGAGTCGGCAGGCACGCCTTTGTCTTCGATCAGGTGCGCAATACGATGCGTGATGACACGCGTCTTACCAGAGCCAGCACCGGCGAGCAGAAGGACAGGGCCGTCTATCGTCAGCACGCCTTCCTGCTGCTGCGGATTCATCTTTTCCAGGAAACGCGACACGATACGAGAGGACTCCAGACCTCTTCATTTTATCGTGTCTACCTGCTGTGGATGAAGAGCGCTACTGGACGATGCCACCGTTGTTCTGTGGAATGATTTTCACGCTGTTCGCGCGGCAGGCACGCAGGCTCTGGCAGGCAATGGCGTGGATGTCTTTGTCAAAGCACGCCTCGATGGCCGTGAGTTGGTTGTTGCCGCAGGAGAGGTTAAAGCTGCCCTGTGGGAATGTCGGGTTCGCTTTGTAGAACAGTGTGAGGATCTGCGCCGGCGTCATCTGCGCCTGGTGGTCCAGAGACTGGAAGAACTCTGGAATGGTAACCGATGTATAAGCCTGGCGAGCTGTGCCGAAGAAGCCTTCCGGTGACAAAGTGGTACAGGTGCCGTGCTTATTCCATTCATGCTTCAGCAGCGAGAGGTTCGGCGTCATGTCCAGATTGCGTTCGGGGTTCCGAGGGCCGGGGCGATATGCACAGGAGGAAGGATACGTTCCGTTAAAGTTCTGCGGCCACAATCCGTGAAGCACAAATGCATGTGGCGCGGAACACTCCATATCTTTTCCCGCGCTATCCCGCTCATTAGGACTTAGCGTCTTCATGTTGTCGCAGAAGGCAGGCGCCCACGACAAATTCAATACGTAGTAATCAAACTGGCCCGGCGCTGATTTGATCTCTTGTGCTGAAGCTCGTGGTGTTATGTGTCCAAGAACGGACGCTGCAATTACAAAAGCGGACAGTAAGTAGGAACGTCGCATCGGCTTCTCCGTAAATTGAGAGTAAACGTATGCGTGTATGACGGTTCTGTAAATCTTCGAATCCTTAGGAATGGCGCGTGTTTTGTGGTGCGGTGGTTGCTGATCAAGAGACATCGAAGCATTGCTAAAACTTTTTTGAAAAAAGTATGGAACGGAAGCATTCGTGCCACGTATCAGTCAGTGCGCGAACGATGTTCAACTTGCAAGGGAACTTCGCCAGCCTTAACGCATCATTCAGGAGAAGTCACCATGATCCGTCGTACCGTTTCCGCAATCGTCCTCGCCGCCTGCACCTTTGCACCGGTTGCATCCCATGCATTTCCTCTCTTTGGCAAGAACGATAGCGCTCAGGCCAAGGTAAAGATGGTGAAACTGACGCTGAAGAATAAGAGTGCTGCGCCGATGGAAGTGCTTATCGAAGACAAGAGCGTGACACTGGCCGCGAATGGCGGCGAGTATGCACTGAACGCTCCGGAAGGAACCAAGGTCTATGGAGCGGATAAGAGTGTGAAGGTTACCGTCACGCGTGACCTTGCAGGCACGGTCTGCTCTTTCCGCTAAAGCATTCACAACACATTTTTCAAACAGGTTCGATTCGAGGGCAGCGGCTGCCCTCGAATTGCTCTCCCTTAGAAAACGCCGCGGTCGTGAGCTGGACGTGAGGAAATCCCTGCCTCACGTCCGTTTTTTGTGTCGCAGTATTTCCGGGGAAAGGTTAGTTTGGCTAACCAAAAAATAGAAATAAATCCACGGCCAAATAACACTTGTCAAGTTTTCAGGCAGTAAATGTCGGCTGCAGAATCAAAGGCACGCCGGTATTCGGAAACCATTCCAGAAAAAACCGTTAATACCTCATAAAAAACTACTTTTCCGGGTAACTTTTCTTAGTTGAAGAGCGTATAACTTCATGCGCGACGATGTTTCAATTGCAGTGGGACTTCGCTAGCAACACAAGTAGTACTTGGAGAAGTCAACATGAATAAGTTCAACACTGCTCTCGTCCTTGCCGCCTGTACTCTCGCACCACTGGCATCGCACGCCGCCGATAAGAAGACCGAAGACAACAATGCGAACATTGCACAGGCCAAGGGGCCCGTGGTGCATGTCACGCTGAAGAACCGCAGCGACGTATCCCAGGACCTAATGGTTCAGGGAAAGCCGGTGACGCTGGCAGCAAACGGCGAAGTGAAAGTCAACGTGCCTGCAGGCACCCAGATTCTGGGTACGGATGGAACCGTGAAACTGACGATCGTGAAGGAATACGATCACGCAACGGCTTCGTTCCGGTAAGAAGAAAGCAAAGAGCACGGGCCTGCTCCTGAAGGTCCATGGAATACCAACCTTCCCGCGACCAGCCATCAGAGACTGAGTTTGTGGGACTGACAATCACCAAAGGATGGACGTGGCGCACGCTGCAATCGCGCGCCACGTCCTTTTCTTTTTTGCAGAACCCGTCCTTCGTGGACGTTTATGCTCAGACAAGATGCGATTGAAAACATTGTGTGTCTTTTGCGCTTCAGCAAGCGGAGCGCGAGTGGAGTACAGGCAGGATGCTGAGGCATTGGGTATTGAACTGGCACGTCGGGGTATTGGCCTGGTTTATGGCGGCGCCAGCGTTGGCCTGATGGGCGTCGTGGCGAATGCCACGTTGCAAAACGGCGGTCGCTGCATTGGTGTGATCCCGCATGTCCTGGTGGATAAGGAAGTATCCAATCTCGGCCTGACAGAGCTGCATGTCGTGGATACGATGCATACGCGCAAAGCCCTGATGGGCGAGAAGTCGGAAGCGTTTCTTATCCTGCCCGGCGGCTATGGAACGATGGAAGAGTTGTTTGAAGTGCTGACGTGGCAAACATTGCGCCTGCATGCCAAACCCACGATTCTTCTGAACACTGCAGGGTTTTACGACCGCTTGCTGCAATTTCTGGATCATTGCGTCGAGGAAGGTGTGTTGAAATCTGCAGCAAGGGCGAATCTGATGGTTGCTACCACGGTAGAGGATGCGCTGGCGCAGATTGAGGCGGCGCTCGCGGCGGAGTGAATCCTGCAGGCGGTGAGTGCCATCGAAAGAAACGCAATCTTCCAACTGGGAAGATGGGAGCGTTTCATCGATGCCGACTCTATTTGATCCCATTCGCGTAGGCGATCTTGATCTGCCGAATCGTATTTTTATGGCGCCTTTGACGCGTCTGCGTGGGACGGTGAACCACGTTCCCCGTCCGGAACTGATGGCGGAGTATTATCGCCAGCGCGCTTCGGCCGGATTGATCATCAGCGAAGGAACGCCGGTCGATCCAAAGGGTGTGGGGTATCCACAGGTGCCCGGCATCTGGTCATCGGAGCAGGTGGAAGCGTGGAAGCCTATTGTGGAAGCGGTCCATCACGCAGGCGGTCGCATCTTTTCACAGATATGGCATGTGGGGCGTATTTCGCATTCTTCATACCTGGATGGCGAACCGCCAGTCGCGCCCAGCGCGATCGCGGCGGATGGCCATGTCAGTTTGGTGCGTCCCATCACTGCGTTTGAAACGCCTCGCGCATTAACGATTGGAGAAATCCACGACGTGGTGGAGCAGTTTGGACGCGCCGCGGAGAATGCAAAGGCCGCCGGTTTCGATGGAGTCGAGCTGCACGGCGCAAATGGTTACCTGCTGGATCAGTTCCTGCAAAGCGGCAGCAATACACGCCAGGATGAATATGGTGGCTCGATTGAGAATCGCGCGCGGTTAATGTTGCAGGCAACCGACGCTGCGATCGGTGTATTTGGTGCGGGACGTGTCGGTATGCACCTGGCTCCGCGAAGCGACTCGCATGGCATCAGCGACGCGAATGGGACCGAGACGTTTTCGTACGTGGCAACGGAGCTGGGGAAGCGGAAGATCGCGTTTCTGATGGCGCGTGAGCACGAAGCTGCGGATAGCCGTGGGCCGCTGTTGAAGAAGTTGTTTGGCGGCGTTTATGTGGCGAATGAAGGATTCACTCTTGAAAGCGCAAATGCCATCATCGCGCGTGGTGATGCGGATGCGGTGGGATTTGGCAAGGAATTTATCGCGAATCCTGATCTGCCGCGGCGTTTGAAAGAAGGTGTAGCACTCAATGCTCCCAACCCGGCGTCGTTTTATTCGCACGGACCTGAGGGATACACGGACTACCCAGCGCTTCCGTAAAGGGAGCGCAGGGTAGTCGTTGCCGGGGGCGTTAAAAGTGGCGCACGCTGCGGGGTGCGTCACTGTGCTCGTTGGCGCGGTCGATCGGAGTGGCTTTCTCCGCCGTGCGTTCCATGGAACGCGCCACAACGTCGCGAGAGCCAAGCCCGAAGGCCAGTGCCAGCGCCAGCACCATTCCGCCAAAGAGAATGCCGAAGCCGATTTCGACGATGCGGCCGCCAACATCAAGATGGTCCAGCACCATGGCTGCGGTGAAGATGAGCACCAGCCACTTCACGCCGAGAGACAGTGCGCGCGCGTAATTCAATCGCGCATTGACGGCGCTGATGAGGACGGAGCGAGAAAGATAACGGGCAAGAATGGTCCCCGCAATCAGGATGATCAGCGCTCCTACGGAGTGGGCAAGGTAAGGAAGGATGAACGGCGCAAGATCGCTCGTACCCGCGGCGTCATAGGCTGATACGCCGATGGCAAAGCCCAGCACAACGCACATCCAGAAGACAACGCGACTGATGAGCAACGAAGGGCTATGCGATGGCGCCCAGTCAGATACACCGGCGGAGTTGCGCTCTCCCACGCGGTCGTCAAAACGAAGACGCGTGAGCAGGGCACGGATGCCCCATGCCAGTGCGGCACCGATCAGCGCCAGCAGTATCACCGCCAGCAGTAGGGCCAGTACGCCAGGCAGAAAGACAGCCAGCTTGGTCAGCACGCGGCTGAAGGAATCCATGAGAGCATCTTTGACTTGCGAAAACATGATGGGAATCTCCTGTGTGTTCCTGACGTGCTATGGATTGAAACGATCTGGCCATCGCCAACGAGAAACCAGATAGGGCTTGTCTGCCTCGAAGGCGCGTACAAGAGTCTCTGGGGGATTTTCTGTGCTGGAGTTGGCTTGTATGTGTGATGCAACCCAGGCCAGATACAGCGGGGTGAGCGCACCCAAAAGGTGACCGCGGTTAATCGTACGCAGACGGTGCGCCAGCACAAAGTCATAGACGATGCGCACCCATAATGTATCTGGCATGGTGAAACTCTCCGCAGGCAGACGGGACAGATGTTTCAAGCCAAGAAGTGTTTGTGGCGGTAGCACAAGCGACCACAGCTCATGCAGGTTGCCGTAGCCGATGCGGAAACTTTCAATCAGCTCTGAAATCTCTTCTGGTGATACAGACGGAGCAGGAAGGTTGACATCGGGAACGCTGCCGATGGAATGCATGATGGTTGCTGGACGCGTACGTTGCCAATAGCTGGCCTTGGTTTCAATTTCTGTGAAAAGTGACGCGGTCAGCACACCCAGGATGGTGGCAAGATCAGCAGTGGATGGATGCGGTATTTCGCGAACACCTACGGAAACATCGGCAACAGAGTATCCTGCGGCTGCAGCTTCCACGGTTGGCCATAGCAGGGCATCCGGTTGTCCTGCCGCAGTTTGCTGTTGTGCGGCTGTGGCCATGCGTTCGGCTGCGCGCGTGGAAAGAGCAAGATCCAGCGCCATGGGGAAGGCATTTCGCACGCCGAAGAGTGCGCGTGTCAGTGGATGAAGAATGGCTGCGTTAATCAAGCCATCATGCGGTCCAATGCTGTAGCGGGGAAGAGCCACATCCGCCTTTTCGGTAAGGACGGCTTCCAGCAAACCTCGCATGGCAGAGGGTGACATTGAGTGTGCTTCAGCGCCCAGCAGCATCCCGCACGATGCGTTGTGCGCGCGCATAACTTCATGCAGGCTCAGGTATGCTGCAGCGGTTTGCACGACCAGCGTGTGCATGTTCGCGAGCGATGGATACGGTTGGAGCGACAGACCATCCTGATGCCATGAGGCAGCTTCGGGATCGGAAACGGGATAAGCAATCAGCGTGGATGCAGCGCGATCGCCAAGAGCCTCACGTAACACTGTTAGAAGCGGCTGCAGATGATCGATGGGAGCGTCGGCGTACCATGACCCAAGGCAGATGACGGTTTCTGTGCCTACGTCATGGCTCGCAACCTGTGATTCCATGCGCATCTCCATGGCTGCGGTGGTACTCATGCCCGGCCTCCTGTCATATCCAGCAGACCAAGTATGCCAGCGAGTGGAATAGCAATCCAGTCGGGCCGATTATTTACCTCATAAATGATCTCGTAAAGCGCTTTTTCCAGCAGGTAGGCGCGCAGCAGGACCGCTTCCACTTCCGTGGAGGGATGTGACAACGAGCCAGTGGCCTGGTGATAACCCTCCAGGAATGCATTGGCTGCGTTGTGTTCCCACGCATCGCGCTGCGTCGAAGGCGGCGTTCCAAAGCCTGCGGCAGCCGCGTAAGAGAATGAACGCAGCATACCCGCCACGTCGCGCAGGGGCGATTGTTTCATCCTGCGTTCTTCGAGCGAACGGGCTGGCTCCCCTTCAAAATCGAGCAGGATGAAGTCATCTTTTGTACGAAGAACCTGACCGAGATGGTAATCGCCGTGGATGCGTATCCGGATCCCCGCTTCTGCTGCCGGAAGATGGCGAAGGCTTTCCGCAAGTGCCAGCATGTCGTCTCGCCGACTGATGAGCGTTGCCACTGCTGGCAGTAACGCATCCGACAGTTTCGCGAAACTGGTTTTAAATGCGTCGATGGCAACGGTGATCTGCGATTCCAACCGTGTCGCGTCGCGGTCCAGCGTGGCAGCGTTGGTGGTTTCCACTGTGAATGCGGGATTGTCCGTGGGTGTGGCGAGTGCGCGATGCATCTCGCCGGTGCGCTGCCCCAGCAATCGGATGGCATCGGTGTATGCGGAACTATCGGATGATTGATGGATCTGCGACAACGTCCATTCCCATCCATCACCCTCGTTCGCTACCAGACCCTGCAGTAGACCGAGTGTGGTTGGCACGCCATCCTTTGGGGTGTAAAGCAGCTCTCCGGCGAACGGAGCAATGTGCTGGAAATGTGCGTTTTCTGTAAGGAAGCGGCCGATTTCCGCGTCAGGGTTTTCACCAGGCTGCAGCCTGCGAAACAACTTCAGAATGAACGTGGCACCGTAAAGCAGCGACGAGTTACTCTGCTCCGCGGAAGCTCTGCGCGATGCGATTTCCGCATCCTTTGTGCGCAGCGATGCAAACGCGGAACTGCGTTTGCCCGTGAGGGTTCCTTTGCCCTCTGCAGCCAGTGTCTGCTCTGCTTCGATAATGCGGAGTAATTCCTGCCGAACTTCTTCAATGAAAAGGCCATCGACCAGCGCTCCGCCTGCCGCTGCTCCCATTTGTGCTGCGGCAATGATGCTTTGTGGCGATTCTGCGCGAAGCACATCCACCCGCTCACCTGAGATATACGCAGCGGGAAGCGTGTAGAGATCGCTGTCACCTTCGACATAATCGATCCCAAGAATCAGGATTGCCGCGTCAAACCGCTGAAGCGGAACGCTTCCCTTAATATGAACGGCTTTGATGGTGCGTGCTTTCGCGCCGAACCATCGTTGCGTCAGCAGAAACTTAGGCAGGAACGTTTCCTGCAGCAGTTCTGCTCCCGCTCCGGTGATAGCACTCTGCAGATTACCGGCGGGCAGAACAAGCTCGGCAATCTGGGCATCGATGGAGGATGGCACTTCTGACTCGTCCAGTGGAGCGGGCTGCAGTTCCAGCCACAGGAAGGCGTAGGGGCCAAGCGTCACGGGATAGGGTTCATCGGTGATCCTGGGAAACGAGACGTATCCCAGCATCTCTACGGGAATCATCCCTTTGAAACGCGATAGATCGAGCGTCACCGGCTGCGCAAAGCGGGAGAGATTGGCTACACACACCACACGTTCTGAATCGTATTCACGCAGGTAGGCCAGCACTTTGCGATTTTCCGGACGTAGAAACTCCTGTGTGCCGCGACCGAATACCTGGAATAGTTTGCGCAATGCAATCATGTTGCGCGTCCAGTGCAACAGAGAGGAAGTATCGCTCTCCTGTGCTTCCACGTTGATCGCCTCATAGCCCCAGATGGGGTCCATGATCACAGGGGAGTAGAGTTTCGCAGGAACGGCACGGCTGAAACCCGCATTGCGATCGCTATTCCATTGCATGGGTGTGCGCACACCGTTGCGATCGCCCAGGTAAATGTTGTCGCCCATGCCGATCTCGTCGCCGTAATAAAGAATCGGAGTGCCGGGGAAAGAGAGCAAGAGCGAATTCAGTAGTTCGATGCGACGGCGATTGTTATCCAGAAGCGGAGCAAGGCGGCGGCGAATGCCCACATTGATACGCATACGTGGGTCTGCTGAATAGGCAAGGTACATGTAGTCGCGCTCGTCATCGGAGACCATCTCCAGCGTGAGCTCATCGTGATTGCGCAGGAAGATGCCCCATTGGCAATTCGATGGAATGTCCGGTGTGCGCGCCATGATTTCTGTGATGGGCAATCGGTCTTCCTGGCGCAGTGCCATATAAATGCGGGGCATCAGCGGGAAGTGGAAAGCCATGTGACATTCATCCCCATCCCCAAAGTAAGGTCGCACATCTTCCGGCCACATGTTCGCTTCCGCAAGAATCATGCGGTTTTCATATTCCGATTCCATGACTGCGCGAAGTTCCTTGATGACTAAGTGAGTCTCAGGAACGTTTTCGCAGGAGGTTCCATCACGCTCGATAAGGTAGGGGATTGCGTCCAGGCGGAGGCCATCAACGCCCATATCCAACCAGTAACGCATAATGTCGGCAACTGTTTCGCGCACCACGGGATTATCAAAATTCAGGTCGGGCTGATGCGAAAAGAAGCGATGCCAGTAGTATTGGCCGGCAACGGGATCCCATGTCCAGTTGGATTTTTCTGTGTCGGTGAAGATGATGCGGACGCCCTCGTAAAGCTTGTCCGTATCGCTCCACACGTACATCTTGCGTTCGGGCGATCCGGCTGGTGCATTGCGTGCGGCCTGGAACCACGGATGCTGATCGCTGGTGTGATTGATGACGAGCTCGATCATTACCTGCATACTGCGTGCATGTGCAGCAGCAAGAAATGCCTGAAAATCATTGACGGTACCGTAGGCAGGATTAACGCTCAGGTAGTCAGAGATGTCGTACCCATCATCCCGTTGCGGCGAGGGAAAGAAGGGCAGCAACCAGATGCATGTGACACCCAGCTCCTGCAGATAATCCAGTTTTCCCATCAGGCCGGGAAAATCGCCGATGCCGTCGTTGTTACTGTCGGCAAAAGCCTTCACATGCAGTTCGTAGATGACCGCGTCTTTGAACCAGAGCGGATCAGTGGCGCTGCCGGATTTCTTTCTTTTCGGACGTACTATGGATGCGCTCAATCTTCGGTACTCTCCGCGGCGGTATGTTCGGAAAGATGCTTGGGATGCAGTAACAGGATGTGTGCCGGCATTTTCTCCGGACTCAGGCTGACGTAGTTATAAGACCCTTGCCACAGATACGTCTCGCCCGTGAGCAGGTCGTGCGCTTCGTACTCGCCCGCCAGCGGCATACCAAGTTCCGTCAACTGCAGATCTGTCCATCCAATCTGCGTCTGGTGCGGATCAAGGTTCACAATGGTCAGCACCACGTCGTCGCCTACCCGTTTGCTGTAGGCAATGAGCGAATCATTGCTGATGCCGTGGAAGTGGAGTGAATCGTTGGTCTGTAATGCCGGATGTGCGCTGCGCAGGCGGTTCAGCAGTGTGATCAGCGGTGCAATGGAAACTGGATCGCTGCGATCCCATGCGCGGAGCTGATACTTTTCGCTGTCCATATACTCTTCGCTGCCAGGTTTCGCTGGCACGTGCTCGCACAATTCATAGGCCGGACCATAAATGCCGTAGCTGGCGCTGAGCGTGGCGGCAAGGATGACGCGCTGTTGAAACGCCGCACGACCTCCTTTTTGCAGGAACTCGACCAGAATGTCTGGTGTATTCGGCCACAGGTTAGGACGGAAGAATTCGCTGACAGGAGGCGTTGTGATCTCCTGCATGTATTGCGTCAGTTCCTGCTTCTCCGTCCGCCATGAGAAGTAGGTATAGCTCTGCGTATAGCCCGCCTTCGCCAGCCCATACATTACGTGTGGGCGTGTGAAGGCTTCGGCCAGAAAGATTACTTCGGGATGCGTCTGTCGAATTTCGGCAATGCACCACTCCCAGAAGGGAATCGCCTTGGTATGCGGATTATCCACTCGGAAGATTTGTACACCCTTCTCAATCCAGAACAGAAAGACGCTGCATAATTCCTTCCACAGAGCACGCCAGTCGTCTGACTCGAAGTTGATGGGATAGATATCCTGATATTTCTTCGGAGGATTTTCAGCATATTGAATAGTGTGGTCCGGACGGATTTTGAACCAGTTGGGATGTTCACGAACCCACGGATGATCGGGCGCGCACTGGAACGCAATGTCGAGCGCAATTTCCAGATTCAATTTCTGCGCTGCACCAATGAGTTGTTCGAAGTCGGTGAAGGTCCCCAGTTCCTGCAGGATGGCTTTATGGCCTCCATCGCGATTGCCAATGGCCCATGGACTTCCCACATCATTCGGCGCTGCAAAGATGGAGTTATTCCGGCCCTTGCGAAAGGCCGTGCCGATGGGATGTATCGGCGGAAAGTACACGACGTCGAATCCCATTGCGGCTATGTCCGGCAACAGTGCTATTGCATCGCGCAGCGTGCCATGTTCACCGTTGTGGCCACACGAGCGCGGAAAAAATTCATACCACGTGGAGTAACGTGCGCGTTCACGATCGACCCACAACGGAAGTTCCTTCGAATAAGTAGCTGCGAAGTTTAAATCCGGATATTGAAGCGCCAGCAGAATGATGTCATTGCTGAGAGGGAACTCATAGAATTCCGCATTTTTTTCGGCCAGATAACGCAGAGAGCTTGCTGCACCTTTCAACGTCTGCGCGTTAGTGGCGCGTGCACGTGCCGAGGCCTGATCGAGCAGTATGGCGCCAGTGCGAAGTGCTAGTGCGATGTCAGTTACAGGACGCGGTGTGGCCGTTCCATTTGATGATCTTGCAGGTGCTTTCAGGTCTTCCAACGCAACCGTATTTTCATCAGAGGCAGTCCCGCCTTCGTTTTGCTCAGGGCCGCCGGGCAGTTCCGTGGGATGGGGTTCTGGTGTCTGCGCGTCGATTCGCTTGTGGAGGTCATGGACCCATGTGCCGAAGTGGTCGACCCATGCCTGAACGCTGTAGACCCAAGGGCCAATGGCATCCGCGATAAATTCTGCTTCCCACACATCATTGTCACGTTCCAGAAATGGTGTGGTGCGCCAGGCATGTTCTGATGTGCGTCGGTAAAGAAGTTTTGCAGCGACGTGGTCGTGCCCGTCAGAGTAAATTGCGGCTGTGATACGAATTCGGTCGCCTACGATGCGCTTTACTGCATGGCGTCCGCAATCCACCTGCGGTTGCACATCTTCAATGATGACGCGGCTGCGGCCTTCCTTCGGCTTCAAGCAACTCCTCCTTGCGGTTGTAATGCAGACATCTCCTGTAGAGCGCCGGTGGCATTCACAGGGAAGTTCTTTCCTCTCCTAAAGATGCGGACGAGGGAGTAGATGTTTGCTTGTTTCGATCCGTATATCGCTTTCCACTGAGAGAGACTCGTAAACAAGGGAATGCACAAGATCCACTGCGCTCCATTCGCATTGAAGACTACGCCCAAACGGGTGATTGCGAAACAGAAGGGTCTTCCTGGCAACGAAGTTTTGAGTATGTGGCGTGTTGAGAGTCGGCGCAGAGTGGCGGTGACTGCCGCCGACTGACGTTGCCACAAGTACGCCAAACAACTCATGCCCTGCAGGCAGCACCTAAAGGAGAGAACCAAAGGATCAAACAAAGAAGGCTGCCGCAGTGCGCGGCACGGAGCAGCCTGCATAGGAGACGATGCGCACACCGCTATCTACATATCGCCTGCAGTTGCATGCCGGATTTACATTTTCCCAGGCCATTGCAATTGCGGAGTATCTTCGTGATCTCGGCATTTCCCACGTGTACAGTTCACCCTACCTTCAGGCGGGCAGCGGCTCCACGCATGGTTATGACGTGGTGGACCATCATCGTGTGAACGCGGAACTGGGGGGCGCAGAGGGGCATGAGGCGTTCTCGAAGAAGCTGGGAGAACTTGGCTTAGGCCAGGTGTTGGACATTGTGCCGAACCATATGTCTGTGGACCGCACGAATCGCATGTGGTGGGACGTTCTGGAGAATGGACCCTCCAGTCGCTTTGCCACTTTTTTCGATATCGACTGGAACTCCGCAGAAGAGAAGCTGCGCGATAAAGTGCTGATGCCGGTACTTGGTGATCAGTATGGTCGCGTGCTGGAAAAGGGTGAAATCCATGTAGATCGCGATGGAGTGGAATTCACAGTGCGTTATGGTGAGCAGGAGTTTCCCGTGGCGCCGCAGTCCCTGTCGAGTCTTCTTGGACGTGCCGCAGAGCTTGCACCATCTGACACGCTGAATTTTCTGGCCGTTTCTTTCGCGCGTTTGCCTGCTCCTGATTCCACGGACCGCAGTGCGCAGCTTGCACGGCATCGCGATAAACAAGTGCTGCTTGGATTGCTGCAACGACTGTGTCGTGAAGAAGAAGCCATCTGTCGTTCGATTGATGAAGCGCTCGCAGAACTGAACGGGAATGTTGATGCATTGGACGAAATCCTGAACGCGCAGAATTTTCGCCTTGCTTATTGGCGCACATCCGACCAGGAGCTTGGATATCGCCGCTTCTTCGATGTCAATTCGCTCATTGGTCTTCGCATGGAGCGTGAGTATGTCTTTGAAGAGACGCATGAATTGATCCTGTACTGGTTGGACAAGGGCGTGCTGGACGGTGTGCGCATCGACCACCCAGACGGTTTGCGTGATCCCAAACAGTACCTGGAACGTTTGCGGGCGAGTTCTCCTCATGCATGGATCGTGGTGGAGAAAATCCTGGAGCCAGGTGAATGGCTGCGGCAGGACTGGCCTGTGCAGGGGACAAGCGGCTATGACTACATGAACCTCTGCAACGGTCTGCTAGTGGTTCCTGATGGATTGCGCAGAATCGATGCCATCTATCGTGACTTCACGAACGAACATGAGAGCTACGCCGATGTCATGTTCGAGAAAAAGTCCAAGATCGCACAGGAAACATTGGCCAGCGATGTGAACCGGTTGGCGAACATTTTTGTGGCTATTTGTGAGAACAATCGCGACAGCCGCGACTATACACGCGCGCAGATTCGACGCGCGATTCGCAACGTTGCGGCATGTTTCGATATCTATCGAACCTACGTGGTGTGGACGCCAGATCGACAAGAGATTGCAGACGAAGATCGCCAGCATATTGGTAAAGCGATAGAAGAAGCAAAGCGCCGGAAGCCAGATATCGACGCTGGTTTGTTCGATTTCATGCAAGACATTCTGACGCTGAAGGTGACGGGAAAGCTGGAAGGTGAATTCGTCGCACGTTTCCAGCAGTTCACGTCGCCCATTATGGCCAAGGGCGTGGAAGATACGGCCTTCTATACGTTCAATCGACTTACCTCGTTGAATGAAGTGGGTGGTGATCCCGGAGCAGATGGCAACAGCGTGGAGAAGTTTCACGCTTACAACACGCACATGCAGGCGACCTTTCCAACGACGATGTTGACATTGTCCACGCATGACACCAAACGAGCGGATGATGTGCGTGCAAGGATTGCCGTGCTGGCGGAGATGCCTGCGCGCTGGGCTGCGAAAGTGAAACGATGGTCACGCGTCAACGCGAAGTATCGTACCGGTGCATACCCTGATGCGAACACGGAGTATTTTCTGTACCAGACGCTGATTGGTGCATGGCCTATTCCGGAAGACAGGCTGAAGCAGTATATGCAGAAGGCCATGCGGGAAGCGAAACGTGTTACGTCGTGGCTGGCGAATCATCAGGCCTATGAGGAGGCGCTGAACCGGTTCATTGAACAGATTCTGAACGACGCTTCATTTATTGCCGAAGTGGAATCGTTCGTACAGCGTATTCGCCGCGACGGATGTGTCAATTCGCTGGCCCAGACACTACTGAAATGCACGTCGCCGGGCGTTCCTGATCTGTATCAGGGGGCCGAGTTATGGGATTATTCGCTGGTTGATCCAGATAATCGCAGACCGGTCGATTACGATCTGCGCCGCAATATGCTTGCGGAACTTCGGGCGCTGTCGCGTGAAGATGCAGCCCGTTTTGCGCTGGAGCATTTTGAACAGGGATATCCCAAGTTGTGGGTCATTCTGGAGGCGCTGCAGGTTCGTTATGAGCGCCCGGCATCGTTCGATCAGTCGGCCACGTACGAACCGCTCCTGCCAGCGGGACAGAAGGCAGACCATGTGATTGCCTATATCCGCTCGGGCGATGTGATCACCGTGGTGGCGCGTTTTCCGCATCGGTTGGATAACAACTGGAGCGGGACGGTATTGCCATTGCCGCCGGGCAGGTGGACGGATCGTATGACGGGGCGTGTGCACAGCGGTGGAGCGCAGATTCGCATCAGCACACTCCTGGATGATTTTCCTGTTGCGTTGCTGGTGCGTGACAGTGAGACGACCGATGGCCGTGATGTGAGAAAGACATATGGCCGTGACCTGGCTGCCTGATAGCCGAGACATTTGGAAAACGGGAAGCGGCGCATGAAGAGCCGCGGGAAGGGATAGATGATGCATCATTTTTCGGTTTGGGCGCCGCGACGTAACAAGGTATCTGTGCGCGTGGATGGCGTGGATTATCCAATGGGGGGACCGTCGCCGCGCGGTTTTTGGAAGACCGACGTGGAGGCAGCAGGTCATGGCAGTAACTATGCCTTCTTACTCGATGATGATCCACGCCCCTATCCTGATCCGCGTTCTCTCTGGCAGCCAAAGGATGTGCATTCTGAATCGCGTGTGCTGGACCATTCCCATTTTCCATGGACAGACGATAAGTTCCGCCCCATCCCTCTACCTTCTGCGGTGATCTATGAAATGCACGTAGGCACATTTACAAAGGAAGGAACGTTCGATGCGGCGATTGGAAAGCTCGACTATCTTTTCGAACTGGGTATTACCCATATCGAACTACTTCCCATCTCATCGTTTGAGGGGAAATTTTCGTGGGGCTATGACGGTGTATCGCCTTATGCACCGGACGAAACATACGGCGGTCCTGATGGTGTGAAGCGTTTTGTAAACGCATGCCACGCGAAGGGACTTGGCGTAATTCTGGATGTGGTGATGAACCACTTCGGGCCTGCAGGCAACTACACGCAGATGTTTGGCCCGTATTACACAGATCGTCATCACACGCCGTGGGGTGCGGCGATCAATCTGGAAGCAGGCGGCAGCGACCAGGTGCGCCGTTTTTTCATCGACAACGCGATCCTGTGGCTGCGGGATTACCACTTTGACGGTCTGCGGCTGGATGCCGTGCATGAATTGATTGACCGTTCCGCGATGCATTTTCTGGAGCAGCTCTCACGTGAGGTGGAGGACCTGTCAGCATCGCTGGGGCGCTGCCTGTTCCTGATTGGCGAAACCGATCTGAATGACCCACGTTTTGTCACGCCGCGAGAGGCGAATGGGTTTGGTCTGGATGCGCAGTGGAGTGACGATTTTCATCATTCGCTGTTCACACTGCTGCGCCACGAGCCGCATGGCTACTTCGAAGATTTCGGCACCATTGAAAATCTGGCGACCACGCTTCAGCAAGTCTTTCTGTACGACGGCCGCTACTCCCGCTTTCGCCAACACAATCATGGGCGGCAGATTCACAAAATCAGCTTTCACCGCTTCCTGGGTTACATCCAGAACCATGACCAGATCGGCAATCGCGCGCACGGCGAACGGCTGGAACATCTGGTGGGTATGCGGAAGGCGAAGCTGGCTGCAGGCGTTGTCATGACAGCTCCGTTCCTCCCGATGGTGTTTATGGGGGAGGAATGGGCCGCTTCCACACCGTGGATGTATTTTGCGGATTTCCAGGATGAACAACTGCGCGAGGCAGTGCGAGATGGCCGCAAGAAAGACTTCCAGGCCTTCGGATGGTCAGAGAATGTACCCGATCCGGGCGATGTGAAGACGTTTGAGGCTTCCGTGCTGAACTGGAACGAATTGCGGGAACCGAAGCATGCCGAGATGTATCGCTGGTATCGCGATCTGATCCATCTCCGCCGCAGGATGCTGGCTTTGAATCTCGGCGATTTTGGCCGCATGGCAGTGCATTGCAATGAAGATGAGCGCTGGATTTACACGGATCGTGGCAATGTGCGGACGATGATCAACTTTGCCGAAACCGCGACCAGCTTCGCTGTGGAACCCGGATCGGAACTGCTGTTGTGCAGTGATATCGTTCCGGAGCGGAGGGAGGACTGTGTTCAGCTTCCACCGCTGAGCATGGCTGTGTACCACTGGCCGCCGCAGCCGCTGGACCAGGACCCGCCGGAATAAATAGCGGGCCGGGATGTTGAGATGACAGGTTGCGCCGATTTTTGCCAGAAATAGCTTTTTCTAACGAAACTTTCACAAGACACGTCCGTATTTCTAAGTGAGTACAGGATTTCCTCATTCTGGGAAGAGCCTTTCATCATTGGGAGCAGGACGTTGAACCATCGCTGGATGCAGTCGGGAACGATACAAACGATTTCACGGAGACTGGCTCTGGCCGCCGTCATGGGCGCTGTGATCGCGCCCTTGGCATGGACTTCTATCGCCTCTGCGCAGACTGCACCCGCTGCAGGCCGCGTGTTGGGCACGGTAAAGAACATCTCCGGCAACACTCTTACCGTGGCTCCGGATGGGGGCGCTGCTCCTATGACGGTAACGGTAGGAGACGGTGCGCGGATTCAGCAGAGCGCCGACATGAAGACCGTATCGGCTGCGACGCTGGATCAGCTTGCCATAGGTGACCGTATTCTGGCGACGGGAACGCCGGGTGACGGCGGAGCGCTCACGGCCACCCGTCTCATCATGATTAAGTCAGCGGCCATTGCGCAGCGCAATGCGGCTTCGCAGGCAGACTGGGCAAAACGGGGCTCGGGCGGCATCGTGAAGTCGGTGGATGCCGGCGCAAACACGATTGCCATCAGCTCCGGCAAAAAGGATGTCACCGTTACGACGACCGGTAACACGATCTATCGCCGTTATGCTCCGGGGTCGGTGAAGTTTGAAGAAGCACAGCCGAGTGCGCTGGCCGCTATCCAGCCAGGAGATCAGCTCCGTGTACGTGGTGACAAATCTCCAGACGGTGCGAATATCACCGCTGATGAGATCGTGTCCGGTACTTTCAAGAATCTTTCAGGCACCATCGTTTCCATTAATGCTGTTGCGAATAGTTTTGTGATCAAGGATCTGGCTACCAAGAAGAACGAAACGGTCATCATCAGCGATGCCAGCGATCTGCATGCGATGCCTCCGGAGATGGCGGCACGGTTTGGTGGCGGCGCGGCGGGTGCCCGACGCCCTGGCGCGGGCGGCGAAGCCCCTGCGGGTGGTGCGCAGGCTGGCGGTGAGCGTCCGGCGGGTGGTCCTCCCTCTGGTGGCCCCCCGGCTGGTGGTTTTGGCGGACGTCCGGGTGGCCCTGGCGGACGTGCTGCTGATTTAGCTACCATGATTCCGCGTCTTCCCAAGACAACCCTGGCTGCACTGAAGCCGGGAGAGGCCCTGATGATCGTGGCCTCGGGCAATGGCACTGCCGGTCCGTTTACGGCAATCACGCTGCTGAGTGGCGTGGAACCCCTGCTGACCGGACCTGCGGGCAGCGAGATGACAATTTCGCCCTGGAGCCTTGGCTCTGGCGGCGGCGAGGGTGGTGGTGGCGGACCGCAATAGCGTTGCGCCCCCCAACCGCGAGATAGAACAATCAACTCTTGTGCTGCGGCGGGAACTCCGAAGCATTCACACTTAACCTTCTTTGAGGGTCATGATGAACTTTTGCCTTTCAAGCTCTCGACGCCTGTCGATTGCGATTCTTTCGGTAAGCCTCGCAGGCGCCGCCACTCTACATACACCCCTGATGTATGCGCAGACCGCTGCGTCCGCCACGGTCACCGGATTTGTGCTGGATCCGGATCAGGCTGCGATCCCCGGCGCTACCGTGACGCTGACGCCCGCGAAGGGCCAGGCGCTGGTTACCACCTCCGGTGCAGATGGTGCTTACACCTTCCGCAATGTTCCGGCTGGAACGTATTCGGTAACCGTCACCATGCAGGGTTTTGCTTCGTTTGTCCGCCAGGGTGTGCGGGTGGGAACGGCAACCGTCAATCTCAACACGGCCATGACGGTTCAGGCGGAGTCCACGGAAATCAACGTGACCACGCAGAACACGCAGGTGTCCACGGATCCTGATTCCAATGGCAGCTCGGTTGTTATCAAGGACAAGGATCTGGAAGCGCTGTCGGACGATCCGGACGAGCTTTCGAGCGAGCTGTCGGCGCTGGCCGGTCCTTCTGCAGGCCCGAACGGCGGGCAGATTTACGTGGACGGCTTTACAGGCGGCACGCTTCCGCCGAAGTCCTCCATCCGCGAAATCCGTGTGAACCAGAACCCGTTCTCGGCGCAGTTTGATAAGCAGGGCTTTGGCCGCGTGGAAGTGTTCACGAAGCCGGGTACGGACAAGTATCACGGCAACTTCAGCCTGCAGGGCAACGACAAGTCGTTCAACACGTCCAGCCCGTTCCTTGGTTCCGCGAACCAGCAACCGGATTATCACCGCATCTTCTTCATTGGATCGTTGACTGGCCCGGCGACCAAGACCAGTTCATACTCCATCGCGGGCAGCTACCGCGATATTGAAGACAACAGCATCTTCGCCGGACAGGCCATTACCTCGAGTCCAACCTCCCCTGTGCTGTGCCAGCCGGGCGATCTTACCTGTGCTCTGAATCAGTACCCGGATGCGTCACGTGCCACGTTCCATCCGCAGAAGCGCTGGGACCTGACGCCGCGTTACGACGTGGCACTGGGCGAGAAGAACACGCTGACGATCCGCTATCAGTTTGAGCACAACTCCTCGAATAATGCTGGCCTTGGTTCCACATCGCTGAACACTACGGCGTATAACAGTGCAACCCACGAACATCAGCTCACTATCAGCGATACACAGATCATCAGCAGCAAACTGATTAATGAAACGCGTCTGCAGCTGGTTCGCCAGATCACTTCGCAGGCACCGCTGAACACTTCGCCTACCCTGACCCTGACCGGCTATTTCAGCGGTGGCGGTTCCAGCGCAGGCACGCAAAACAGCACGAACGATCACCTGGAGCTGCAGAACTACACTTCAATCGCCCTGCAGAAGAACTTTATCCGTGCGGGTATGCGTCTGCGTGTCTTCCGTGAAGCGCTCTTCTCCAATGCAGGCTCGAACGGTACGTTCACCTACGGACCGACCTCTTCCTGCACAACCAGTACCATCGGCACGACCACCTGCACGCCCGTGACGTCGGACTACAACTACATCCACGGTCAGCCGTTCCAGTATCGCGTTACCACGATTAACAATCCGCGTGCGGAACAGTCTCTGGCAGATGTGGGCTTCTATGCCGAAGACGACTGGAAGATCAAGCCGAACATGACGCTGAGCTACGGCGCACGTTTGGAATCGCAGAGTGCCATTAACAGCAAGGCCGATATCGCTCCGCGTGTCGCACTTTCCTATGGCATTCCTTCGAAAAAGGGGAATCCTGTAACTGTGATTCGCGCCGGGTGGGGTATCTTCTATGACCGCTTTGATCTGAGTGATGTTATCCAGACACAGCGTCAGAACGGTATCAACCAGATAACCAATATCTATGGTGCGGGTCGCAACCCGGACGGCAGTGTTGCCGCAATCACGACAGGATGCGGTCCTTCGAATACGACTGCTTGTGGCACTGGAACGGTTGGTTCGAAGACGATTTATCAGCTTGGTCCAAATCTGCGTTCTTCCTACAACATGCAGATGGCCCTGGGCGTGGACCAGCAGATGGGCAAACGATCCACGATCTCGTTCAACTACCTGAACACGATCGGCGATCACATGTACATGTCGCGGTCGATTCCGACAGCATCCGGAAACTACGTGTACCAGTACCAGTCCGGTGGCGTGTATCGCCAGAACCAGATCATCGTGAACGTGCGCACACAGCTTAGCCCGCGTTTCTCGCTCTTCGGTTTCTACACCTACAGCAACGCGAAGGCGAATACAAATGGCGCGGATTCCTTCCCGACAGATAGCCTGAATCCAAGGACGGACTATGGTCGTGCACTGTTCAATGCAACGAACCGTGTCTTCCTCTTCGGTAACTGGAATGCGCCGTACGGAATCAACCTGAGCCCGTTCTTCAGCGTGAACTCTGGCAGCCCGTACAACATCACGACCGGAACGGACGTGAACGGCGATACCGTCATCAATGACCGCGCCGGTTTCGCCAACGGAGTTTCCGCAGGCTGCAAGACGGCTACGGACTTCATCTCTACCGGTATTACTTCCGCAAACCGCGTTCCCCAGGGCTATTGCACCGGGCCGTCGAACGTGCAGGGCAACCTGCGTATCGTGAAGGTCATCGGTCTTGGAGCCAAGACGGGCGCTGCGGCGCGTCGTGGTGGTGACCAGGCGGCCAGCAGTGGTCCGCAGGGGCCGCCGCCGGGCGGTGGTGGCGGATCGCGCGGTGGTGGTGGCGGTGGTCGTGGACCTGGTGGTCCAGGCGGCTTCGGTGGCGGTATGTCCTCGGGCCACAGGTACACACTCAGCGTAGGCGCTCAGATTCAGAACCTGTTCAACTACGTTCCGTACTCCACGCCCAACGGTTCGCTGAGCTCATATAACGCGGACCCTTCGAAGAACCTCTTCGGCAAGTCCACTTCGTTGTCCAGCATGGGGCCGGGCGGAAGCTCTGCCGCAGTCCGTACCATCACCCTGCAGATGAGCTTCAACTTCTAATCTGCGAGGGAATAGAAAGAGGCGCATCCCGAGGGGTGCGCCTCTTTTGTTTGTTGAAACGGGCTATTTGCCCAGCAACACGGTCTTGGCGACCAGAAATTCCCGGATGCCCTGCGATCCCAGTTCGCGCCCATATCCGGATCGTTTCGCGCCGCCTACCGGAAGTCTTGGATCATCCGCCGGAAGCGCATTCAGCGCCACAAATCCGGCGTCCACACCGTGGATGAGCTGTTGTTGTTCCGCAGGCTCTTTCGTCCAGACAGAAGCAGCTCGCCCCAGGGGGGTGTCATTTGCGATGGCGATCGCATCCTGCAGATCGTGCGCCCGGAACAAGAGGCAGACCGGGCCAGAGAACGCATCGCGTGCCACAGCAGAGTTTCGTGGGACATCGGCGAGCAGTGTCGGTTCAAAGAAATTACCGCGACCCACCATACGTGTTCCGCCTGTCAGAACACGTCCACCAGCGGTCACCGCTGCCTTCACCTGTTCTTCCAGAAGCGTTACTGCGTCCGATGTCCCCAAAGGCCCCACACGTGTTTCTTCTCGCATAGGATCGCCTACGGACAGCGATTCCACGGCGCCGATGAGTCGCCCCATTACTGCGGTGTACATCTCAGAGTGCACGATCATGCGCCGAATGCTGTCGCCCTTACCAATGGCGTCGATGACAGCGGCAATCGCAGCGTCCTGATCTGCTGAGGGCATTACGATCATCGGATCGTTGCCGGGAAGATGGAGAACGCTTTTCTTCAGTTGCCATCCGGCCTTTGCTGCCAGGGCGCGTCCGGTGGCTTCCGTCCCACATACAGATACCGCGGCAACGTAATCGTTTGCCAGTGCAGTCTCCACCAGGCTGTCTTCGATCAGCAGGGCCGTAAGCGCGCCGCGCGGAAATCCGGCGCGGCGTACCAGGGCTTCAATCTGCAGCGAGCATTGCGGAACGCTTGCTGCGTGTTTCAGCAACACCGCATTCCCCGCAATCAGCACCGGTACACAAAAGCGGAACGCATGCCAGAACGGCGACTGCCACGGCAGCACGGCCAGCACCACACCGATGGGACTCCACTGCACATAGGCGTGCTCGCCCTCTCCGGGCAGGAGTTCAGGAGCGAGCAACCGTACGGCGTGGTCTGCATAGTAGCGGCAGGTATCCGCGCATCGGGCCACTTCCTTCGCAGATGCTGCGATGGTTTTCCCTGTCTCCTGCGTGATGGTGCGCGCCAGCTCCACGCCTTCCTCATCCAGAAGAGAAGCAAGTTTTCGCAGGCATAGCAGGCGGTGCTCTAGGGGGAGCGCGCGTTGGAGTGTGGCTGCTTCATGGGCCTGCGCAATGCGTGCCTGCAGCGCATCTTCGTCCCACGTCGCAAAGGTGCGGAGTGTATCTCCTGTTGCCGGATTAAGGGACTGCAGTGGCATCAAACTCCTCGGCCGTTAAATCTGACGGTATACCGGTAACAGCGTGGCATACCTGTTCCCATCGCATCTACGGTAGCAAAGCCAGTCCACAGGCGGCTTTCTGTGGTGGCGGCAGGCTCAAAGGTCTATAGTAACGGGCCGCATGCGACATGGCCCTGAACTCGCCATTCTCATGGCGCCCTGCGATACTTAAGTGGAGGCATTACAGATGAGCAATACCGTTTCTCCCGATCCGAAGTTCATGCGCATGGCAATTGAGCTGGCCACAGACAATGTCATCTCGGGGAACGGTGGGCCGTTCGGTGCGGTGGTCGTACGCAATGGCGAAGTGATTGCTGCTGCCGCAAACACCGTAACATTTGCCAACGATCCTACGGCGCACGCCGAGGTAAACGCGATCCGGGCAGCGTGTGCGAAGCTGGAGACCTTCCAGCTTGAGGATTGCGACGTCTACACCTCATGCGAACCCTGCCCCATGTGCATGGCGGCGCTCTACTGGTCGCGTTGCCGGGCGGTGTACTACGGAAATACCAAGGCTGACGCTGCGGCGGTGGGGTTCGACGATCAGTTTCTGTACGAAGAGGTCAATCGGCCGCTGGAACAGCGCCGCATTCCGTTTCAACGCATGTTGCCGGGTGAAGCTATCCGCTCGTTCCAGGCATGGCAAAACAGCAATGAAAGGATCGATTACTAAACACTATGGCGAAGCAGACTGCGGCAAGCGCGGCAACAAAGGTTGCAATCCTCGGCTTCGGCACGGTGGGATCGTCGGTGGCGCAGTTATTGCGTGGCCAGAAGTTCCCGGGTATCGAACTGACACACATTTACAACCGTGGCGTGGAACGCAAACGCACCGGCGCAACGGCAAAGGGACTGCACAGCGGCATTGTGTGGACTGAAAATATCCAGGACATCCTGAAGTCAGATGTCGATGTCGTTATTGAGACCATTGGTGGTATCGACCCCATTGAAGGGTGGTTGCGCAAGGCTCTCAGCAGCGGTAAGCACGTAGTGACTGCGAACAAACAACTGATTGCCTACAAGGGCGCGGGCCTTGCCAAACTGGCGCGCGAGAACAACCGCGTGCTGGTTTATAACGCTGCGGTTGCCGGTGGTGTCCCGGTCATTCCTGCCACGCTGCATGGCCTGCAGGGCGATCGCATTACGCGTCTCAGCGGCATTCTGAATGGCACCTGCAACTTCATGCTGTCGCATATGGAGCGGGGAGCTGAATATGCAGATGTGCTGAAACAGGCACAGGCCGCCGGCTATGCAGAGGCCGATCCTACGGCAGACGTGGATGGTTACGATGCGCGCGCAAAGCTGTGCATCCTGGTGCGCGCTGCCATGCAGATTGGTATCAACCCCGATGACGTTCCAGCCCAGACCATTCGCAATGTCAGCGCAGTGGACTTTGCCTATGCGAAGGAGCTTGGCTGTACCGTACGGCAGATTGCGCGTGCGGAGCTTCGCGGTGGCGTGCTGCGCGCTCGTGTTGCGCCCATGCTGGTGCCGAAGAGTTCGCCGATCGCGTGGTCGCATGGCACGCAGAACATGGTGGTAACGTCCGGTGAGTTTGGCGGGGACGTAGTCTTTAGCGGGCATGGGGCAGGTGGTAATCCGACGGCTGTGGCCATCGTCAGCGATCTGCTGGCCGTGGTGCATGGATCGAATTCGGTTGCACTCCCAGTCAAGAAAAAGTCCGTCACCGGAGAGTTTCTGGCGCCGCATTATCTTCGTTTCATCGTGCGGGACAAGCCCGGTATCGTATCGGCAATCTCCGGTGCGCTGACGAAGGTCGGAGCGAACATTGACAGCATCCTGCAGCGGCCCGGATACCCGAAGGATGCACTACCTTTTGTTGTCACCACGGAACCAACGTTGACCTCTACAGTGGAAGCCGCCGTGAAAACTATTGCCAAAATGAATACGATGCTGGAGGCGCCACTGTGCCTGCAGATGCTGGTGGAAGACGATCGGGCCGAAGACTAGCCGAGGCGTATTCTGACTCATGGAGCGGCGCGCATTGCCGTTGTGGCATCTTTACCGTAGGATGCGCTGTGCACCTTTAGGATTGTGATCGGATGGACTGGAAAAGCAGAAAAGTTGCAGCAATCGTGGAAGCCGCACTTGCGGAAGACAAAGCCACCAGCGATGTCACAACAGCGTTGGCGATTGATCCGGATCTGCGCGCTTCTGCAGCGATCCTTGTACGACAGGACTGCATCATCTGCGGTCTGGGCGTGATCGGGACAGTCTTCGATGCATTTGCTGCCATGCAGGCGCGCAGTGGACAGAAGAGCAGTGGGCGCTATGAAGTCATCAGTCACTCGGAGATGTTCGACGGCGTACGTGTGCGGAAAGGTCAGACCGTGGCCGTCATCCGGCATTCCGCGGCGGCCATCTTTTCCTGCGAACGCGTCATCCTGAACCTGATGCAGCGCATGAGCGGTATTGCCACGTTGACCAGTGAATTTGTGCAGCTTACGCAGGGAACGCGTGCGAAGATCCTGGATACGCGTAAGACGGTGCCCGGTTTACGTCTGCTGGACAAATACGCCGTGACTTGCGGTGGAGGCGCGAACCATCGTCTGGACCTGCAGGATGGCATCATGCTGAAGACCAGCCACGTGGTCATCGTGGGAAGTGTTACAAAAGCAGTTCAGAAAGTGGCGAACGCCCGCAAGCCGGGGCAGAAGATTGAAATTGAAGTCCGCAGTCTGCAGGATGCGGAAGATGCGGTTGCGGCGGGGGCCGACGCCCTCCTGCTGGTAGGTCTGTCACCAAAGCAGACGATCGAAGTGGTAGAAGTCATGCGGGCAAAAGCGCCGAAGGTGGTGCTGGAAGTGGCGGAACATATTTCGCTGGAAAACGCGCGCGAGTACGCAGAAACCGGTGTGGATTTCCTTTCGGTTGGTGCTCTCACGCGGTCGTCCGTTGGTGTGGATTTGAGCATGCGCATCACGGCGGATGTGTACTGACGCAATGGGCAGCTTCGATGTGGATGGTGTGAACGAAGCCTTGCAAGGCACCATTTTCCACGGCAGACTGCAACACTTCGTCACCATCGGAAGCACCAACATACAGGCGCTTGCCGATGCACAGGCTGGTATAGAAACCGGCCAGGTTTACATTGCCGACGAGCAGACCACAGGGCGTGGACGCGGCGGTCATACGTGGCATTCGGAGCCAGATCGTGGACTGTATCTGACCATGCTGGTGCGTCCCGCGCTGCGAAGCTCCGACGTATTGAAGCTTTCCATGGTTACAGCGCTGGTGGCGATTGAAGCCGTTGCGGAAGTCACGGCATCGCGCATCATGGACATTCGCTGGCCCAACGATCTGGTGATTGGCGCGAATCCTGCGCGCAAAGTGGGCGGCATCCTTACGGAAGCTGTTTCCAAACCATCCGGTGAACTCCGCCATGCTGCCATTGGCATTGGAATCAACCTGAATCAGACGGAATTTCCTGTGGAGCTTGCTGATGTCGCAACATCGTTGCGTCGCGAACTAGGGACAAGTGTCAGCAGGGAAGAACTTGCCGTCTCTCTGCTTCTGCAAATGGATAAAGAGCTTGGGCGACTCGATTCGAATAGCAACGAGACAGAAGATGTCTTCCATCGCGTTGAACGCGAAAGCACGTGGATACGCGGCAAGCGCGTTCGCGTTGCCGAGGAGGAAGGCTATACTGGCACAACCGCTGGACTCACGACCGAGGGCCTTCTGCGTATTCATTGCGACAATGGCACGGAGCGCGTGGTGCGTCACGGCGGGGTCCGCGAGTTGTGAATCAACCGACGACAAGCAGGGAGTGAAGAAATGCTGCTGGCGATCGACGTAGGCAATACGAATACAGTGCTGGGGCTCTACCGCCCGGCCACATCGGAAGCACCCGCAGCACAAATACACTGCTGGCGCATCGCAACCCCTGTACAGCGCACTTTGGATGAACTGCGGATGGTACTTCGCGGTCTGTTCATCATGGATGGCGTAGATATTGCGACGGTCACTGGCGTTGCGATCTCGTCCGTCGTTCCGCCGATCGATTCTCTCTTCCGCGAGGTGATTGAAAAGCTCTTCGGCATGAAGCCGCTGTTTGTGGAGCCTGGTGTGAAGACAGGGCTTCCGGTGCTCGTGGATAATCCGGCTGAGGTTGGCGCAGACCGCATCGTGAATTGCGTTGCAGCCTTTGAACGCTACGGCGGGCCGACTATCGTTGTGGATCTTGGCACCGCGACAACTTTTGATGTGATCTCGCAACGCGGCGAATATCTGGGCGGAGCAATTGCCCCGGGAATTGGCATTAGTGCAGATGCGTTGTTTGAGCGTGCGGCAAAACTCGGTCGTGTGAACATTCGCAAGCCAGGTAAGGTGATCGGTACCAACACGGTCGACCACATTCAGATCGGGTTGTATTACGGTTATATCGGCTTAGTCGATGGAATCTGCGAACGCATGATTGCAGAGTTGGCAACGGAGACGAAGGTCATTGCCACAGGCGGCTTTGCCAAGATGCTGGCGGAAACTTCAAGGACGATTCGCCACGTGGACGAGAACCTGACGCTGGATGGTGTTCGTCTGATTTACGAGCGCAATCAGGACCGTGTGCGCCGCCGTGCTATAGCTACACAGCGCCCGGAGTAGATGCGCGTTGCTGAATTACTTCAATTACTTCACAGAGATTGAAACCCGTTTCCAACAGCGCAGAGGAACCCTTCTGTTGCTCAGTACGCTGGATTGGGCATTGATTGAAATGTGGAGAGAGGCGGGTGTGCCTCTGGAAGCCGTGTTGCAGGGCATCGACGATGCGTTTGATAAATACGACCAACGCACACAGAAAACTGCTGGACGGCTTCGTAAGGTCAACGGTCTTGCGTGGTGTGCGCAGGCCGTTATGTCAGCGACCGAAGCCATGCGAGATGCTGCTGTGGGCGCGGCAAAGCCTGCTGTAACCGCGGCAGAAAGCGGCTTTCAGCCACAGCGCATTGCAGCCTACCTTCGACAGAATGCGGCAATGTTGGAATCTCAACCAGATGCTGCATTCCTCTCGCTTGTGCAGCGACTGCGTACTCTGGCGGATGAGGTGGAGACAGAATCGCCGCCCTCCACTGAAGATTTGGAGATAACGCTCACAGCCCTGGAAGAGCGTATGTTTGCTGCGTTGATGCTTTCTGCTACGGAGGATGAGGTAGTGGCTCTGCGTGCGCAGGCAGCGCGGGAACTGGCTCCGTATCGCGGCAAAATGTCGGCAGTCCAGTTGAAGCAGGTGACTGAGCAATTCGTCCACAAGCGCCTGATGGAAGCGCGCGGCGTATCGCGCCTGAGCCTCTTTTACATGAGCGTTGAATAAGCGATGAGACACGCCACACAAGTCGCGCCAGAGCAGACGCTCCTCGCCATCACAGAGGCCATGCCGCAGCGAATCGCCGCGCGTTGTCAGCATTTTGGTCAATGCGGCGGATGTCAGTTGCAGGATATTCCTTACGAAGATCAACTCATTGCAAAGCAGACCATGTTATTGGACGTGCTACATGCGGCGGGCATCGCTTCTGTTCCTGCAATCGAAGTCCACAGTGCCGAACCGTGGTCTTACCGCAATCGGATTCGCTTGCGCATTCATGATGAGAACATCGGTTACAGCCGTCGCGGTAGCAATGTTTTTCTTCCGATCGATGAATGTCCCATCGCTTCTCCGTTGCTGATCCGCATGGCATTACGGATGCGCGCTCTTGTCCATGAAGGAAAACTTCAATGGCCAGAAGGCGTTGTTGCAATGGAACTCTTCACTGACAGTGAAGAACGCGGCGTGCAATTATCTATGCATACCGATGCAGTGGTGACAGAGGTAAGTCGCAATGCGCCCGCGCAACTTCGGCTCCTCTGCGATACAGTGCGTCATGAATTTCCTCAACTCCTTGGAGGCGGTCTCTCCGCAGCTGCACCGGACAAGACACAATCCAAACGTGTGCAGACCACGCAGCGCATTGAAATTGCTCGCTGGGGAGAGTCGCAGCTGACCTACCACGTTGCGGGGAACGCCTATCGCATTACGCGCAATGCCTTTTTTCAGGTGAATCGTTTTCTCACTTCCGAGATGGTGAATGTAGTCGTCGATCATCGTAGCGGGCGCCTTGTTTTCGATCTATTCGCAGGCGCCGGGCTTTTCTCTGTCCCTTTGGCAATGCGTTTCGATCAGGGAACCTCGGTAGAGATTGGTGAGCCAGCGGTATCCGATCTGACGTTGCATCTCGCAGCATTTGAGCAGCAGCGTGTAGCACATGCCACGGTTCAGGATTTTCTTGCGCGTGCCTCTGTTACGCCTGACCTTGTTGTGATGGATCCTCCGCGTGCCGGTGTTTCCATGCCAGCATTGCGATCACTTCTGAAGATGCTGCCAGGCGAAATCGTGTATGTATCCTGTGATGTCGGCACCTTTGCACGTGACGCACAAACGCTACTGGAAGGTGGCTATACTTTCGCAGAGTTGCATCTTCTGGACTTGTTTCCGCAGACATTCCACACAGAAACCATAGCCGTGTTTCGGCGCGAGACCGTGTGACAGTCCAGGGCAAAAAGCCAACGCACAATACGGCGATAGAGTACGTCAAAGGTGCGCGCAATATGCTCTTTGGCGAGGTCTATGCGCACCCTGCAGACTTTAGTGGTGTGCAGCCGCTGCGCCTCCACAACAGTCCCGCATTAGTGATTGCTGGATGTTTCTCGCTTGGCATTCTCTTCCACAATTGGTGGCAACCGCCAGGACATGTCATCCTCACTTGCGTTCTCCTTCTTATCGTTGCTGCATGGGCTGTGGTGAAGGCTCCACGCATAGCATGGCTTGCGACTGCGGTTGCCTTCATCGCGCTGGGATGGGCAACTGTGTTGTTACGGCCATCTTCGCAGGACGCATCGCTGATTCCATACGCTGATGCGCTACAGCGGAAGGTGGAAGCTGTGGTGACTGACTCCCGTATGCTTTCCAGTCCTGCTACGTCGAAGTCCAATGACAGCGAATGGGAGGAAGAAGACGCAGAGGGTAATGTTCGTGAAGTTCTGCAGTTGAAGGCCTTGCGAGTAGAAGAGATCACACCTGATACGGCTGTGATGCGCCTCGTAAGTGGCGGCATTCAGGCAACGCTTGCATCGCGCAATGTTGCCCAGGATGTTCCCTATCTGCCTTGTGGCGCTCATGTGGAACTTACGCTTCGCATGCGGCCGCAGGATCGTTATCGTGATCCGGGCGTTTGGAACTACGCCGATCAGTTGCAGGATGCTGGTATCGCGGTGATGGCAACTGCGGATGTGAAACAGCTTCAGATACTGCCAGCATCTTCCATGCCGCTCTCATGCTGGTTTCAGCGTGCACAGCATTGGTCATCGAATCGCATTGCGGCACTCACGGCTTCACCATGGATGAAGTATCTTCCCCGCATCATGCAGTGGAATGCAACCGACGCCGCTATGCTGCGCGCCATGCTCTTCGGCGATCGTACAGCGCTGCGGCGTAATGTTCGCGTGGCCTTTGAGCGTACAGGGTCCTTTCATCTTTTCGTCGTTGCTGGTGTTCACATCGCGATCCTGATGGCAGTTCTATACCAGTTCTTCCTGCGACTTCGCATGGCGCCCTGGGGAGCTGCGCTCATCACGCTCTTTCTGGTGAGTGGATATGCAGTGTTGACCGGCTTTGGGCAACCAGTACGGCGTGCACTGTTCATGTCCGCGATTTATCTGCTCGCAATGGTTCTCGACCGCGACCGCCAGGCAATGAATGCCCTGGGCGTGGCCATTCTCGGGATGCTGTTTCTCAATCCGAATGCGCTGTTTGAAGCAAGCCTGCAGATGACAGCGCTTTCTGTTTTTGCTGTGGGCGGTATCGCGTTGCCACTTATATCCCGCACGATTGGTCCCAGCGCCGGCGCACTCAAACACATCGAAAGCATTCGGCTGGATATGCATTATGCGCCATATCTGGCGCAGCTTCGGATCAGTTGCCGGACCGCAGGCCGTGTATTTACGGGATGGTTGCCAAAGCGTTACGGCATGCCCATGGCGCAGCGTGTACCTGCATGGACTTTGCTCATAGGATTGACTGTTCTCGAAGCGATTCTGGGCATATTCATGGCAGAACTGGTGATGACCTTGCCAATGATGGTGTATTTCCATCGTCTGACCCCATTCGCTGCACCTGCGAATCTACTTGCACTTCCGTTGATTGGATTTGTCATGGGATGTGCGATGGCGACCTTTGTACTTTCGCTGTTGCACCCCTTGCTCGCGCTCATTCCCGCAGCTATGACGGCGCTTAGCTTGCACGGCATCGGTTATGTCGTCCGTATGCTCAACGCATTTCATGGGGCAGACATGCGGGTTCCATCGCCGCTTCCTGCATGCATAGTCGCAACATGTTTGCTATGGCTAATCGCCATACTTCTGCTGCATGAGCATCGGCATAAACCTGCATGGATGGGATGTGTTCTGGCCATCGCCGCGTTTGTCATTCTCTTGTTGCCATCACGCCCGGTGTTTGCGCACGATGCGCTGTCCTTCACATCGATTGATGTGGGGCAGGGAGACTCTGAGTTTGTAACAACGCCCGAAGGGAAAATCATGGTCATCGACGCCGGTGGTCCCATGGGGTCTCGAACACAAAATACGGCGACTAATTTTGATATCGGTGACGAGGTAGTTTCGCCCATGTTGTGGCGACAGAACATCCGCAGAATTGACGTGCTTGCTATTACTCATGCGCACAGCGATCACATTGGAGGAGCGCTGGCTGTCCTTCGCAACTTCCACCCAGGAGAGTTGTGGATCAGTGTGGATGCTGCAGCGCCTATGCTGCAAGAGCTGATCGAGGAAGCGAAGGAGGCCAACATCGTCGTTCGTCGCATGCACGCAGGAGACACGGCACAACTGGGAAACCTGAACATTATTGCGGAGAGTCCCGCCCCGGCATATCAAAACGGAAATGAACCGGCGAATGATGATTCATTGGTACTTCGCTTGCAGTATGGCAAAGCATCCGTGCTGGTGGCAGGCGATGCCGAGCGCGCTTCCGAAGAAGCGATGTTACATCGTGGCTTGCCTTCTTCCACGTTATTGAAAGTGGGCCATCACGGCAGCAACACCTCCACCAGTGAAAATTTCCTCCAACAGCTTCGGCCACAGTGCGCGGTCATCTCATGCGGAAGAGGAAATGCATTTGGCCATCCACGTATGCCAGTTCTGCAGCGGCTGCAGACAGCGCACGTGAAGACTGCACGGACGGACACCATGGGCGCAGTACGCTATCTTCTGCATGCAGATGGCAGCATCAGTATGTCGGCACTTATGTCAGAACGATAGTTAGGAAACTTATGTGCCGCAGAAGGTTTGCAGCACACGTTCCTCTGGCTTCGCCGGCGTACTGTAGTGCTGCAATTCCTCACGCTCTTCGAATGGTGCGGATGTAACTTCCAATAGTCGTTCAAAGGGAGCAAAGTCGTCGCGCAGCACCCCGGCATCAATCACTTCCTGCACAAGATGATTGCGAGGAATATAGATGGGACTTACCGCACGCATGGACGCGATGCGCTCTGCTCTTGTTCGGTTCTCCTGCGCGATACGAGATTGCCAGCGCTGCGACCATTCCGTGAACGCAGACGGATCGCGAAAGTGGGAAGCGACCGGATAGTCTTCACGCTTCTCCAGAACATCTGCAAGACGACGGAAGGTGAGCGTGAAGTCGGCCTGATTCGCGGCCATGCGCTGCAGTAGGTCGGCTGCAAGGTCGAGGTCTTCAGCATGTTCTGTTGCCAGGCCTAACTTGCTCCGCAGACCGTTGATATGTGCTTTTTCGAAGGTGGCCTGGAAAGAGTTCAGCACCTCGTAGGCGGCGTCCAGCGCGCCTTGTTCGCTGCCTTCTTCTTCCTGCATCAGGGGCAACAGGCATTCTGCAAGACGCGATAGATTCCACGTCATAATCGCAGGCTGGTTCTGGTAGGCATAACGGCCGTTGCGGTCAATCGATGAGAAGACTGTGGCGGGATGATACTGCTCCATAAACGCGCATGGGCCATAGTCAATCGTTTCGCCGCTGATGGCCGTGTTATCCGTATTCATCACGCCATGAATGAAACCCAGGTCCATCCATTTGGCTATGAGCTTGGCTTGTCGATCAACGATGCCTTGCAGCATTGCCTTGTACTTCTTCGATGTTTCTTTTGCTTCGGGATAGTGGCGGTCGATCACATAATCCGCAAGGATGCGCACGGAATCGTTATCCTGACGTGCGGCGAAATACTGAAAGGTTCCCACGCGGATGTGGCTGGATGCAACGCGAGTAAAGACAGCTCCTGGGAGTATCTCTTCACGCATAACTTTTTCACCAGTAAGTACGGCAGCAAGAGCGCGTGTCGTGGGCACACCGAGTGCGTACATCGCTTCCGAGAGAATGTATTCGCGCAGCACTGGGCCGAGTGCGGCTTTACCATCGCCGCGCCGGGAGAACGGTGTGCGTCCTGAACCTTTCAGGTGGATGTCTTTGCCGTTGACTTCACCCAGGAGGTTGGCGCGGCCATCGCCAAGTGTTGGGACAAAAGTGGCGAACTGGTGACCTGCATAGGCGATGGCAAGCGGTTCGGAACCTTCGGCAATCCGATTGCCGGAGAAAATTTCCGCTAGATCATCACCCTGGACAATGTTGAGTTCTCTGGCCAGACCTTCGTTAAAACGGATGAGGCGCGGTGATGGCGCCTGTGCCGGATTGGCTCGACCGTAGAAATTCTCCGGCAGTCGCGCGTAGGTATTTCGGAAGGGGATTTGCGAACGGCTCATCATCACATTTGATGATCGCAAAGCGCGGACGAAGCTGCGAGATATGAGGGAAAGAAAAGTTTTGTATCGAAATGAATCCGCAAGATGAGCGGCGCATCTATTTCGATATAAAAGGATATTGTGGCAGCGGTTGAAGCTGCGCCACGGACTGAAATGAAAGAGGAATTAAGCTAAATGATCCGTCGCACGACTTTTGCACTTGCCGCAGCCCTGCTGTTTGCTCCGTTTGCACCGGCTCAGATCTCGAACTGGAAGCCTGATACCGCGCACAGCGGTATTGACTTCTCCCTTCTGCACCTTGGCATCTCGAAGGTGCGTGGCCACTTTGCAGTCGCCGGTGGAGAGGTGACGTTTGATGAGAAAGACATCACCAAGTCCAAGGTGAACATCACCATCAATACCGCTTCCGTCGACACGCAGAACAGCATGCGCGATGACGATCTGAAGAGCGAAAAGTTTTTTGACACGGCGAAGTTCCCTACGGGTACGTTCACCAGCACGTCCATCAAGAAAACGAAGGATGGCCTGGCCATTAACGGTAACCTGACGGTGCACGGCATTACCAAGCCTGTGGTGCTGACGGTCGACGGCCCGAACGGCCCTGTGACGGGTCTGGATAAGAAGCAGCACATCGGTTTCTCGGCGACAACGACGGTGGACCGCATCGCCTTCGGATTGGCCCCGAGCTATCCGGCTTCAGTGATTGGCAACGATGTGAAGCTGACGATCGATCTGGATCTGGCGAAGCAGTAAGTTCGGTTTGTATTGATAACGGCGGCCCTTTGGGGCCGCCGTTTTTGGTTCTGTGTAGCTCACTGGGTGATAGAAGTATCCGGAGAGGTTTGTCGGATGCTTTTCTTGTGGGGTGTAGGCGTGGATAGGAAAGCAGGTTCTTCGGCTTCGCTCAGGATGACGAACTTCGTTCATTGGAGCTTCGCTGGTAGCTCGGTACTTCTCACGTTCCAGAAGTCTGCTCGAATATCCATGTTAGCTTTGTGAATCCAGAGCAGATCGCTGCGACTCAGTTCGCCAAAGTCTGACAAGGTAGAACACAATGCAAAGCTCACCGGCAATGACCAGGAGTACGAAGACATAGGTAGGCCATTGGTGACGATATTGCCAGTAAAGCTTCCAGTAAGATTCGCTTCCTAACTGTGCTTCATCATTGGCCTTCGTCCACGCGTCAACACATGCGGGATCCTTGGAATCGCAAACCTGATCCTTGGTATCTGGGATGGCGTTTGTGACGAAGTTGTATGTTTTCGTATTGAATACGAACGCACGCACTTTGGATGTCTTGAAGTCAAATTGAGTGCCGCGGAACTCATCGCCATTCCAATGCAGAGTGACCAATGCGCGTACATATCCGCGGCCCGCGACTGGCACATCAGTTTTAAATCCGGGAGCGACGATGTAGCCGTCATATGTATTTCCGCTACCGAGCGTGTATCCATTTGGCAACCTTACAAATGGGTCAGGACTCATGCCCAAACCACAATCCTGATGAGCTATGTGATGGGAAATAGATACATGTATTAGAAAGGCCGCAAGAATCCACAGAACAGCTACAAAGGGGGCAATTACAAACTGCCGACGTATCGAGGTTTGATGGGAATATTTCCCCGGAAATTTCCGTTTCACTGCCAGAAAGGCGAGGAGCGCCAGCACGCTGGCAGTAATAAAACCAAGAAAGCCAAATGTAATGAAGCTCATTACTACAGCAAATCCAGCCATATCAGGCAGTCTAGACGAGCCGGAGGATGGTGCCTAGCTGTCTTGGAAGTCTGCGAAGGCGGCGGGTTGCAGGTCGGCGGTGCTTTGGATGCGCTGGGATGCGTCCATGGCAAAGAAGCGATCGACTGCGTCCATCACCTGTTCTGCCTGCTTGCCTTCGAAGATGCTGCGGCGCAGCGTGGCTCCGCCGGGGACGCCGTGCGTGAACCAGCTTGCGAATTGTTTCATCTTGCCGATGACGTCGCGACGGGCGCTTTCGCGATCGCGGACTTTGTTGCTCTCGTGGTTGTAGGCCGATAGTTCCGCGGGTGTCATGCCTTCGGTGGGCAGTGGCGTGAAGTCGATCTCAGGGTGCTCCTGCTCCAGCTCGTCGAAGAGCATGGTGAAGTAGGTGCGGATCATGCGGTAGCGATCCTGCTCGGTGGCCATGGTGTAGGTGCCGGTACCGGTCGCGGCCTTCGTCGCTGTGTACTGTGCGATCTGGCGGAAGATCCACGGATTGGCAGGCGCGGCGCGACCGATCATGACAGCATCGCAGCCGGTTGCGGCGATCATGTTCGCAGCGTCTTCCGGTGTGCGCACGTCGCCGTTGCCGATGACGGGAATCTTTACGGCATCCTTTACCGCGGCGATGTATTCCCAGCGTGCGTTGCCGGTGTAGCCCTGCTCGCGTGTGCGGGCGTGGAGTGCTACGGCGTTCAGGCCGCAGTCTTCCGCCATTTTTGCCAGCGGAACGCAGACAAGCTGGTGGTCGTTCCACCCCATGCGGAACTTGACGGTGAAGGGAATCGATACGGCACTGCGGACGCGCTTGAAGATGGTTTCGATCAACGGCAGATCACGCAGGAGGCCGCTGCCACCGTTGCAGGCGACGACACGCTTTGCCGGGCAGCCGAGGTTGAGGTCAACGATGTCGAAGCCAGCATCCTGGCAGATGCGCGCGGAGTCGGCGAGCGTCTCAGGATTCGATCCGAATATCTGTGCGGAGATGGGATGTTCATCGTCGTAGTAGGTCAGGTAGCGTTTGCGCTTGACCTCGCGCATGCGCGACAGGCCGTCGGCGGAGGTGAACTCCGTCATGATGAGGCCGCAGCCCGACTGCTGGTTACTGAGTGCCTGATCGACGTTGGCGTTGCCGGTGGTTTCTTCGCTGAAGAGTGAGGCGTTCTTGATGAAGCGGCGGAAGACGGTGTCGGTAATGCCTGCCATCGGGGCGAGTACTGTCGCGGGCGCAATGCGCACGTTGCCGATGGTGAATTCGGCAGGCACGGGCAGCCCCGTTTCACGCGGTGCGTGATCGGCGACAGCGGCGGCGTAGTTGTACCAATCCTTCTTCATCATGTGTGCTCATGGAAAGAGCCTCCGGCGGACCGGAGGCTCCCCAGGTTGGTGCTTGTTCGCGGGTTACTTGGCTGCGGTAGCGGCGTCGCTCTTGGCGAACTTGCGCTTGAAGCGCTCGATACGACCGGCGGTGTCGATGACCTTGTTCTTACCCGTGTAGAAGGGGTGGCAGACGTTGCAGATTTCGAGGAAGATGTCGCCCTTGTGGGTGGACTTCGTCTCAAAGGTGCTGCCGCAAGCGCACTTAACGGTGGTTGCGACGTAGTTCGGATGAATTCCCTGCTTCGGCATTGCGAATACTCAACTCTCTGAAGATGGTCGCCCGGTCGCGGTTCGCTTGCCTGCGGTGTGTTCACGCGGCATCGAGGTTCCATGCGCTGACCTGTTAAAACGGGCGCTTCAACTATTTTATCGTGGTTCCCCTGGTTGGGCAATGGTTGGGTTCCTTGGCAAATTGTTCCTGCCGAAGCGGTAGTTTCTTCCGTAGACAACCCGGTAAAGGCTGTTCGACTCTTCCTATACGGAGTTACAATCCGCGCCGTAAGGGGGAGCCACAAATGAATGCAGTATCGTGCAGCATTGCTTTAGGGATGGCGTTATCCATGGGAGTGGTGGCAGGGGCGCAGACGAACCCTAACGGGATGGCAACCCCACCGGGGACCCAGAACAAGACGAGTGCGACCCATCCGTGCGCCAACATGGACGCCAGTGGGCAGCCGTCGACGCAGGCGCAGGTGGACGCGGGGTGTACCGGGCTGGCACCGGGGTTCGTCTCGCCCAGCACCAATATGCCGGTGCCGGAGCACCATGACGTTACAGCCGTTATCCGTGTGAGCTCTGTCGTGGCCAAGCCGGACAAGTTCCCCTATCCGATGGACTTCCAGGTGGTGGGCGATGCCACCATGTTGACGGCCAAGCTGCCGCAGGTGCGTGCCTGCCTGAGCGTGGCCAAGAGCTGGACCAAGCGCGCCAATGCCGCCACCTCCACCACGTGTGTGAACCACAAGGGTGAGGTCCTGGCCTACCAGGAGTGCAAGCCCGCCGATGGTGGCGTGCCCATGGTGTGCACTGCCGCAGAACCTGGCAACGGCGCCACTGTTGCATCGGTGAAGTAACGCCTTCCTACCGTGCGCCGCTGCTCTCACAGTAGCGGCGCACTTCTCCTCAGGCATCCACAGCTACCTCTTCGTAGCCGCATCGGTTACCGTTAGGGAAGAGCATTCCCATGGCAACGGTAGATCAGGTCGGTTTCGGTACAGAGTCAGAGCCGGTTTGCGCCTACTGCGACGGGCAGGGTATGCGCATCGTGGAGGATGCGCAGGGGCGCCGGTCGGCGGTGCCGTGTGTGTGCCGTGCGCAACGGCGTACGCGGCGGGTGCTGAACCTGGCCCGTATTCCGCGCCGGTATGAACACTGCACGCTGGATTCCTACGAGCCTAACTTCGGCGATGGTGCTCACCGCTCCTTGCAGGCGGCGTTGCGCCGTGCACGGCAGTTTGTGGATGGCTATCCGCTGGTGAACGATGGCAGTGGTCTGTTGCTGACCGGGGCAATCGGTGTGGGGAAGACGCACCTTGCTGTGGGTGTGTTGCAGGCACTGGTGGAAGAACGTGGTGCAACTGGCCTGTTCTACGACTACCGAGAGTTGCTGAAGCAGGTGCAGAACAGCTACAACCCGCGTGTGGCGTCGACGGAGCTGGAAGTGCTGGCGCCCGTGTTTGAGGCGGAGGTGCTGGTGCTGGATGAGATTGGCGCGTCCAAGCCGACCGACTGGGTCTGGGATACGGTCGCGCACATCCTGAATACTCGCTACAACGACAAGCGGACCACGATCATCACCACGAACTACCCGAACCTGCCGCCGCGTGGCGTGGCTTCGGAGGAGATTGCTCCTTCGGCGCGTTACGTAACGCGTGAGGAGACGTTGGGCGACCGCATTGGCGAACGCATGCGATCCCGGCTGATGGAGATGTGTACGACGGTCGAGATGCAGGGCGAGGACTTCCGGCAGAAGGTCAAGCGCGCTTCGTACGTGTAGGTCATTCGGCTTTCCTGACGCATCGTAGAGCCGGGAGAGGAATGCAGGTCCTTCAGCTCCGCTTCGCTTCGTTCAGGATGACGGTCTTTGACCGTACGAGCTTCGCTGGCCGACGTGCTTTGCGCGTATGAGCTTTACTGGATGATGTAGTTCGTGCTTTGCTGGCTGACGAGCTTCGGACGTTGGAGCTTTGCGTTAAGGCAGGTTAGAAGAACAGTGTCAACAGGAACAGCAGGCCGCAGCCGCAGGCTCCTATGCGGTAAGTCCAGTCGTGGGTGGCAGTCACGGTGTGCATGGCCGTTTCTCCGGGGGAGGTCGGTACTGCTTGGTAGCGGTACAGACACGGAATCAATCGGACAGTTCTGCTTGCTTATGGTTACTTTGCCATAAGTGGTGTTACGTAGTGATAAATCCCCATAGAGGAATCTGCGTAGTAGACTCCAAGCGATGGCAGATGAGCAGAAGCATACGCCTTTCCTGACGAGTGCGGAACCGGAGCGCACCGTTTCTACCAAGACCTGGTTGATTGCGGCTGGCGCTGTCGCGCTTCTGATCGTGATTGCTGTGTTGGCGACACTGCACCGGACGCCGGTGAATCCCGGTGCGGCGCTGCCCGTGGATGCCAATGCCGCTTCGCTGCCCATCAGCGATCGCTCCATGTCCGAGGCGACCAACGGTGCGGGCGGCAAGTCCACCTATCTGGATGGGACGATCACCAACAACACGGGCAAGACGCTGACCGCGGCAACGGTGCAGGTGACCTTTGCCACGACCGATGGGACACAGCCGCATCGCGAAACCACACCGCTGATGCTGGTGCGGACGCGTGTGCCTTATGTGGATCTGCAGATGGTTTCCGCCGATCCCATCAAGCCGGGCGACCATCGGGATTTCCGGCTGATCTTCGAGTCGGTTCCGGCGAACTGGGACGTTCAGCCGCCAGAGATTTCGATTACCCATGCGGAGTTGCGGTAGGGGTACCCCCTCCCCCCTGTTTTTCTAAAATCTTCTTTTAATTGTGGTTACGGTTTTGGTGGCTGTAAAATCGTCTTTCTGTTGGGGTTAGGGGCAAAATAGTCTTTCTAAATGGGTTAGGGTCGCGCTTTGCGCGGCCCTTTTCTGTCCTGTTTCTATTTTAGTGGTTTGGGGGAAATAACCTGCCAACTCTAATTTCTTTTGTTTTGTTGGAGTTGAGTGGTTTGGGGCTTGACAGGGTTGTTGATGCCTTCGGCTTGGTGCCAGCCATGGTCTTCTGTGGGCGCGCGGGATTTGCTTCATGCTCCTGTTTGTCTTTTTGGCCGCGCGGTTTTCTTGGTTTGGGTTTCTTATGGCACGGCTGAAGCCGTGCCCCTTCAAAGAAGACGCTCTTTGCGCGTTGGAGCTTCGCTTTTGCGAAGCTGGTTATGGGTTTGGTGGCTGGAAGCTTGTTGCGGTCTTGGCGGGATAAGAGTTCGTCGGGATTCTTCGCTTCGCTCAGAATGACGGTCTTCGATCGTATGAGCTTTGCTCGGGATCTTTCAACCGTTGAGCTTCGCTGGTCGCGCTTTCGCACGAATGGAGCAGCTTTGCTGCTCGGCCCAGGTTAGCTTCGCGAACCTGGGGCACCCGGTTTTGGCTGGTGGTTGGTTTGGGTTTCCTGGTGCGTTGTAGAGGGTTTGAGGGAATGCAGGTCCTTCGGCTTCACTTCGTTTCGCTCAGGATGACGGTCTACGACCGTAAGAGCTTTGCTGCTCGGCCCAGGTTAGCTTTGCGAACCTGGGGCACCTGGTTTTTTGGCTGCTGGTGCGGGGTGGGCAGAATTTGGTGACATTACTTCTTTTCGTAGGGAAGAAAATTCCTGGAATTGTGGCACCTTCGGGCTTGGTGGTAATTCAGTAAATAAAACAAAATACAGTGTTTATTTGATTATTTTGGGTTTGGCATGGTGCCTGCTCTTGTATCCGGCGTAAAGCGTTGCAGTGGTCTTTCGGTTGAAAGACTTTCTGTGGCGCTCCCCCGGAAGGAGCAACACTTTTATGACGAACCGGAATGATCTGATGAAGATTGCGACACTGTCGGTTTCAGCTTTGATGCTGACTGGTGTTCTTGCTGCGCCCGCTTATGCGCAGAGTGCAAACGACCAGACGGCTGCTCAAGCACAGCAGGCTCCTGCTCCTGCCGCGAAGCAGGATGCGGCGGATAGCTCGAGCTACTCGACGGGCCAGCCGCTCCAGATGCAGTCGAAGGAAGGTTTCTGGGGCCACATGAACCCGCTGGCTCGTAAGAAGTGGGTAAAACGCCAGATGGACCCGGTTCGTGATCGTGTCAACGAACTGGATCAGTTGCAGGCGAAGAACGCCAACGACATCCGCGATGTGGATACGCGTGCGACCGCAGGCATAAAGAAGGCAAGCGACGCGGCTGCTCTGGCCGATCAGCACGCCACGGATGCCGGCAACCGCGCCGATCAGGCGAACACGACGGCAACCACGGCTTCTACCAAGACCGATGCGCTGCACGGAACGGTACAGAACCTGGACCAGTACCAGACAGTGGAATCGACCCCGGTGGCGTTTGCCAAGGGCCGCACCACGCTGGGACCGAAGGGCAAGGCTGATCTGGATGAGATGGCCGACAAACTGGCCAGCGAGAAGGGTTACATCATCGAAGTGCAGGGCTACAGCCGCGGTGGTGTTCAGACCTCGACTGCGATGGCCGACTCGGTGGTTCGTTACCTGGTGACGGAGAAGCAGGTGCCGGTCTATCGCATCTACCGCTCGGGCATGGGCCGCGCGAAGGCGGCTTCCAGCGCTGACGGTGAGCAGACTGTATCCAACGGTGTGCGTGTCACGCTGCTGCACAACAGCCTGGCGAGCATGGACCACTCGACGGTTTCGTCCACTGCGGCTCCGAGCAATAACGTGACCGGCGCCAGCGGGAGCGGATCGCTCCAGTAACTTTCCCTCCTCCGGGGAAAACCGGGCGTCGTATTCGCAGCCACGCATACGGCGCCCCGAGTAACCCCACGGAGCAGACAACCAAGGATTCGCGAAAGAAATTTCTTTCGCCGATAAAGATCAGCAGCCGGAGCATCGCAATCCATCTCCGGTGGCTGCATGGGATTGGCCGGGTGGTTTGAAAGAACCGCCCGCCAAACAACCTCTCCAAAGCAGAGAGAACCAAGGCAGATTGGCCCTCCTCCCGGAGGGCCGTTTTTTTGCTTTGAGTGCCTGCCCTTAGTGATGTGGTATCGTCACTTCTGGTCCGGCTTTCCGGATTGATGTGACGCCCAATGAGAATCTCCACCCAAACCGTGAAGTAGTCGCACACCGCGTTTCTGACGCGTAGTTTGTGCCATGCTGCCGCTGATTGCGGCAATCACGTTGTTGCAGTGCATGTGGAGTTTCTCATTTATGGCGCGAGCCCGCCTTCTTATTTTCTTTGTCGTTCTTCTGGATGCCATGGGCATCGGGATTGTCTTTCCTACGTTGCCGGGACTGCTGCGTGTGCTGATGCACGACGGCGGTGGTGATCCTGCGCGGGCGTATGGCTACCTGTTGTCTGCTTATGCATTGAGTATGTTTTTTGCTTCGCCCGTTCTGGGTGCGTTGAGCGACCGCTTTGGACGGAGACCGGTGTTGCTGCTTTCGCTGCTGGGCACTGCGTTTGATGATCTGATGATGGGACTGGCACCGACGCTGTGGATTCTGTATGCGGCGCGCACGCTGGCGGGTTTTTCTGGCGCGAACCTGACGGTGGCGAACGCTTATCTGGCGGACATTACGCCGGAAGAAGAACGTTCCGGGGCGTTCGGGAAGATGAATGCCTGCTTTGGTGTGGGGTTCATTGCGGGGCCGGTGCTGGGCGGGATTGCGGGCATGTATTCGCTGCGTGCGCCGTTTTATCTGGCGGCTGTGTTGAACATTGTGGGTGCAGTGCTGGCGGTGTTTGTGCTGCCGGAGTCGCGGAAGGTGACGGAGACGAAGCGGATCACGCTGGCGCAGTTGAATCCGTTTGCGTCGTTGCGCAATGTGTTTCGCCTGCGCGGCATTGGGCCGATGCTGTATGTGTTCTGCACCATGGATATGGTGGGGCAGGTGCCGTCGGTGTTGTGGGTGATTTATGGCAACAGCCGCTTTGGATGGACGCCGTTCATGGTGGGTGTGTCGTTTGCCCTGTTCGGGCTGCTGCATGCGGTTTTTCAATCGATATTGCCGGAGCGGTTTCAACGCTGGGTGGGAGAACGAGGCAGTGTGCTGGCAGGCATTGCTGCGGATACGACGGGGTATGTGCTGTATTCGATCGCGTCGACGACTGTGGCGGCGTTGTCGATTCTGCCGTTGCTGTGCCTGGGCGGGATTGCGCTGCCATCGGTGCAGTCGATGCTGTCGCGCAGCGTGGATGAGTCACGCCAGGGTGAGTTGCAGGGTGTGCTGACGAGTCTGAATAGTTTGATTGCAGTGGGCGGGCCGGTGGTGGCTTCCAGCTTGTACTCCGTGGCGCGGACACGGATTCCGCAGTATCCGGGGGCTATCTGGCTGGCGCCGGTCTTGTTGTATGTGCCATGCGTGGCGATGCTGTTGTGGCGCAATAGAAAATCGGCTGCGGTTTAGGGTGTTCAGGCAGCGCAGTTTTGCGCCGCGCATCGTACATAACTATGGCGAACGAACCTGTGGTGGATGAAGAACGGTGGCGTCAGTATCAGGCGGCGCGCGAACAGCGGATTGCGTACAAGGAGAAGCCGCGGAGCCGCGTGGGTGCGGTGCTGCTGGGCTTGCTGATCTTCTTTGTGCTGGGCGGCGTGGGCGCGGTGTGGCTGCTGCGCCATGCGGGCAACCATGATGTCGAAGGGAAGCTGGCGAGCTTTCTGCTGGGTGGGCGTGACACATTCAACACCAACGCGCCGGATGTGGTGAGCCAGATTCAGCGGCTGAATCGGCTGGAGACGGTGAGCTATTCCGTGGATACGGTTGTGGAAGGCAAGCATCAGAATGCGGTGTTGCCGGATCTGTTGTTTGGCGACCGGCTGATCCTGGTGGTTCATGGGCAGGTGATTGCGGGGGTGGATCTGTCGCAGTTGAAGCCGGAACAGGTGAAGGTGGATGGGCGGTCGGTGACGGTGGACTTGCCGCCTTCACAGATATTCACCACGAAGATTGATACGGCGAAGACGAAGGTGTTTGCGCGGACGACGGGTCTGCTGGTGCAGGCGGACCCGAGCCTGGAGATGGATACGCAGAAGCTGGCAGAGACACAGATTCTGCAGGCGGCGTCGGGGGACGGCATACTGGATACGGCTCGCGCCAACGCACGGCTTGGGATGGAGAGTTTGTTGCGCGGGCTGGGGTTTCAACAAGTGACCGTGAAGTAGTTTCGGAGGCTTTGGATCTATGGGTTGGACGCGGCGTGACGTGGTGGCTGGTCTTGCGGCTTCGATGGTGTGTGTGGCCGTTGCACAAAAGAAGAAGCCCGCTCCGCCTCCTCCTGCTGAACCTCCTCTGACCGGGCCAGATGCTGCGGATACGATTCAGGGGTTGAAGCCGGGGCAGTATTTATGGGCTCCGTCGCTGGCTCCGGAAGGACCGGTGCTGGCGGTGGTGAGCCTGTCGCTGCAGCGTGTGTATGTGTATCGCAATGGTGTGTTGATTGCGGTGTCGACGCTGTCGTCGGGCAAGAAGGGACACCGGACGCCGACAGGTGTGTTCACGGTTTTGCAGAAGCAGGTGATGCATCACTCGAATCTTTATAACAACGCACCGATGCCCTACATGGAACGGCTGACATGGGGTGGTGTGGCGATGCACGCGGGGCATTTGCCGGGATATGCGGCCTCGCATGGGTGTGTTCGCCTGCCGTATGAGTTTTCCAGGAAGCTGTATACCGTGACGAAGCTGGGTATGACGGTGGTGGTGACGGATAGCGATGCGGTGCCGCGTGTGGCTCCTGCGCCGGATCTGCTGGAGGCTGCGCAGAGTGTGGAGCAGGCGCAGCAGGAACCGGTGATGTGGCAGCCGGAGAAGAGTCCGACGGGGCCGATGTCGCTGGTGCTGAGCGGGGCGGATCGCAGGCTGATGGTGCTGCGCAACGGTGTGCTGATCGGGTCGGCGACGGTGACGGTGAATGGGCCGATCACGGAGACGATGGGATTCACGCTGACGTCGATGGAGGGCGGGAATTTTCATTGGCTGCAGTTGCCGCTGTCAGGGCAATCACCGGAGCCGGGGCATGAGATGACCGCGGAGGAACGCTCGCGTGTACGGCTGCCACAGGATTTTCGTGTGGCGCTGGATAAGGAGATTGTGCCAGGTACGACGCTGCTGGTGACCGGGGATTCGATGCGGGCTTCGAGTGCTGGGGAGAAGGTTGTGGTGTTTGCGAGCGGTGGTTCTTAGGCCGCTGCTCTTCTGGGGAAATTGTAGTGGGCAGAGAAGAATGCAGGTCCTTCGACTTCGCTCAGGATGACGTTCTTTGAACGTATGAGCTTCGCTTTCGCGAAGCTGGTTTTTGGTTGTGGCTGGAAGGGATCGGCGGCCTTGGCGCGATGAAGTGTGTCGGGATTCTTCGCTTTGCTCAGAATGACGACCTTCGGTCGTTGATCGCGCTAAAACGCGCGATGCCCAGGAGAGCTTTCGCGCACCTGGGGCACCCGGTTTGTTGCTACTTCAGTCCGTAGATAACGATGGAGGATGAGCCGGAGGCCATGGGCCACGTGTTCGACTTCATGCCCGAGGTTACGGCGATGCGTTGTTTGCCTGCGATGGCGTAGCTGATGACGCCACCTCCGATTGCGCCTCCCGTGGCGGTCTTCCATGCGATGTCGCCGGTCTTTGCGTTGAAGGCGTAGAGGGTACCGCCGAGATCGCCTGCGAAGAGGAGATTGCCTGCGGTGGGTGTTACGCCTCCTACGACGGGTGCGGGTGTGTGGAAGCTCCATGCTTCTTTACCAGTGGCTGGATGGAATGCTTTGATCCAGCCGGTGGCTTGCGTGGGTGCGTCAAACGCGATTTTGGGTTTGGGTGTGGCGGTGCTGGAGAGGGTGGCGCACCAGTCGACGGCTCCGTTGTAGATGAGTTTGGTTGCGGGGGAGTAAGCGGGGTTGCTCCATTCGTTGCCGCCGAGTGTGCCGGGGCAGACGTGGATGCCTTCTTTGGTGAGTGGTGCGGTTTCGTTGCTGACCGTGGTAGCGTTTGCTGTCCATGCAGGTTTGCCGGTCTTGATGTCGCCTGCGTAGATGCGTCCGTCTTTGGTGGCGGAGGCGAGCATGGCTTTGCCGTTGATGGAATAGAGCAGCGGTGCGGCGGAGACTTCCCAGTCATGGAAGTCGTGCGCGACGGGAAGGTAGCTCTGCTTGATGGCGCCTGTCTTCGCATCGAGCGCGACCGAGAAGCTTACGTCGTCGCTGCTGGACGGGTTGCCGCCGGGTACGTAGAGCGTTCCGGTGGCTTCGTCGAGTGTGAAGGCAGTCCAGGGTGTGCCGCCTTCGTCAGCGGTGCCCTTTACTTTGGGTGCGGGGGCTGCGGGGCCGCGGGATTTGTCTTCCGCGGAGCGCGGGACCATGTACTGTTCCCAGATGATCTTGCCGGTGGCGGCTTCGATGCCATACATGCGGCCCTTGGTGGGTGCTTTGCTGCTGCCTGCGTTGCCGGTGAAGACCATACCCTTCCATGCGAGGACAGCGGCGGAGGTGGTTTCAAGATGCTTCGGGTCGCCCAGGGAGATGTCCCATAGCTTCTTGCCGGAGGCGGCGTCGTAGGCGAGCAGGCGCGCGTCCTGTGTGCCGCGGAAGACGCGGCCATCGGCGAAGGCTACGCCGCGGTTGGTGTCGTTGGGGATGGCCATCGTGTAGTCCTCGTGCGCGCGCCATTTTTCGGCGCAGGTGTTGGCGTCGATGGCGATGGTGTCATGCGCGGTGGTGAGGTACATGGTGCCTGCGACGACGACGGGGCCGGTCTGGAAGCTGCTTTGTGTCTTGAGGTCGTAACGGCAGAGCTCTTTCAGGTTTGCTGCGTTTGCCGGTGTGATTTCAGTCTGCGGGGCGAAGCGCTGGCCGTTGAGCGTGCGGTTGTAGCTGGGCCAGTCGTTGGTTTGTGCGTGGAGTGCGAGCGGCAGAAGGACGAGGCTGGCGGCGATGATGTGACGCATGATTTAGGCGAGGCTCCCGGCGCATGGCTTGTGTCACGGCTGCGTTTAAGAACGCGGTCTGTGCGTGCTATGCGGACATGGGGATTGTAGATGGTTCGGGTGTTGTGGTGGTGTTGGCTTCCTGTGGCACCGTTGTGGGCACAGAGGAATGCAGGTCCTTCGTTTCGCTCAGGATGACGAACTTCGTTCGTTTGAGCTTCGCTTTGCGAAGCTGGCCCACATCTCAGAATCGAGATGTGGGGCACCCGTCACCTCGGGCGCCCGCGCTGGTGAACGATAGAATCAGCTTCGTGGCAGCGGAACCCATCTTCGAGCATGAGATTGCGTTTGATCCGGCGCAGGCGGCGGATGCGCTGCGGCAGTTGCCTGCGGGACCAGCAGTGGTGGCGCTGTTTGGGCATGGTGCGACTGACCGTCCGCATTTGATGAAGAGTGCGAATGTGCGTCGGCGATTGCAGCGTTTGCTGGAGCCTGCGGAGGGGCAGACGAAACGGCTGAATCTGCGCGACCGGATTGCGCGGATTGCGTGGCGTGAGGCTGGCAGCGAGTTTGAATCGTTGCTGCTGCTGTATCGGGCGATGCACCTGGCGTTTGGTGCGGACGAGGCACGGAAGCGGATGCGGTTGTCGTCTCCGTTCACGATTCGATTTGCAGCAGAGAATGCGTATCCGCGAATTTATGTGACGAACCATTTGCGTCGGCGTTCGTTGCAGACGACGTTTGGGCCGTTTGCTTCGCGGCTGGCTGCGGAGCGGTATTGCGAGGCCGTGGAAGAGTTGTTTCAGATTCGCCGATGCTACTTCGAATTGCATCCTTCGCCGGATGATCCGGGATGCATTTATGGCGAGATGAAGAAGTGCATGGCCCCATGTCAGAAGCGATGCAGCGATGCAGAGTACAGCGCGGAATGTGAGCAAGTGCTCGCATTCTTGCGGACGCGTGGGGGCTCGCGCATTGCAGCCCTGGAGGCGGAGCGCGATGAGGCTTCTGCCGCGATGGAGTTTGAGCAGGCGGCGGCGGTGCATGGGCGCATTGCGAAGGTGAAGGCCGCGGCTGCGTTTGCGGATGAACTCGTGCAGCCGTTGAGTGAGTTGAAGGCGGTGCTGGTGATGCCTTGTCCTTCACGTGCGGAGGATGAGGCTCCGCATGTGGCGGTGTGGAGCTTTAGCGATGGATGTTTCTGCGGGCCGGAGCGAGTGTCGCTGCTGGGTGTGCGGCTGGCGAAGGAGCAGGCGGAGGTTGGGTCCAGCTTGTTTGCGCAGCCGATGATGTTGGCGGCTACTCCGGTGGATGGTTCGTCTTCGGGGTCTGCGGAGGAGCGGATGCTGGCTGCGGTTTCACGTTTGTTTGACGGCGGCAGTGGTGCGCGCGACATGGTGGAGCTTGGAGATCAGTTGTCGCTGTTGAAGCGTTGGTATTACCGGCCGGAGAAACAGCGGGTGGGTGCGATCTTCTTTCCGGTGCGCGGGGAGTGGCCGGTGCGGAGGATGGTGCGGGCTGCGGCGAAGCTGGTGGCGGGGCCGGTCGAGGTTGTTGCGAAGCTGGATGAAGTGCCCGAGTAGTTGCCGATGATACGCTGACTTGTCGATCCTGTAAGGGCTCAGATTTTCTGTGATTAGCTCATCGGCCACTCAATGTCCTTGGCCTTGATATGCTACGAGCCAATGATCTCCGCCCATCCACTGGTGACAGAACACCTCCGTCATAATGCTCAGCAAGCCGCGTTGGACTCTTTGGGAATAGCGTTAGCGGTCATGATGATGCTGACGTTAGCTGGAGCATCGCTTGATCCCGCCAGTCATCCGAATAAACTCATCGTTGCGGTGAGGTTCATGGTTGTCGCTGTAGCTTGGGTGGCAACGGGATCAACGTTTCTCTTCATGGTGGTCAACAGATACTCCCAAGTAAGAGAACGCACACGGCAATTCGCAATTCTCCGAGTTTTGGGTGGATCACTCTTCTTCATTCTGATCCTCCTTCTTCAGGAGACACTCCTCGTTGCTCTGCCGGGAACGATTGTTGGAATCCTCCTTGCCTACCTTCATGAATGGCTGATTTCAACTATTCTTGGTGGTTTGTTTGTGTTGCGGACTCCATACAGTTTTTGGCTGCCTGCTGGAACGATAGCTGCTTCAGTATTCTTCGTAGCTAGCTTTTGCGCTGCATGGCGAGCCACGAAACTCGAGGTGCTTGACGCGTTGGCATATGAAGACTGATTCGGGAAATCCCCGCCGTCAGTGGCCGGATAAGTAACGACAAGCCCACTTTTCGTTACGAAATCGATGTTGCCGGAAATACCGTTTTACGAGAGTTCGCCATACTCTCGTCCTGCATGTGCGCCGAACTTTCCGCTTGACAAGTCAGTAGTCAATCAACAACCATTTGGTTGTGAATAAACTGGACACAACATTTGCGGCTTTGTCTGACCCGACGCGGCGAGCCATGATTGAACGGCTTGCGCGTGGGCCAGCCTCGGTGCATGGGTTAACCGAGCCGTTTGCACTGTCGCAGCAGATGATTTCGAAGCACATTGCCTATCTGGTACGGGCACGGATTGTCGTCAAGACAAAGCGTGGACGAGAGAGCGTGTGCTCACTTCGTCCTGAGTCGATCAAGACAGTCAGTGACTGGGCCTTTAACTATCGCCGCCTTTGGGAAGAGCGCCTGGACAGGCTGGATGCGGTTGTAACTCAACTGAAGAAAGAGGAGATCAGCAATGGGAAACAGCATGGCAAATGAAACAGAGCGGATGACCATTACGCGAGTATTTGATGCGCCGCGTGAACTGGTTTGGAAGGCATGGACTGACCCGAAGTACGTGATGCAGTGGTGGGGGCCGAAGGGGTTCACAGCACCTGTTTGCAAGATGGATTTTCGCGTGGGAGGGAAATATCTCTGCTGTATGCGAATGCCGGATGGGCAGGAGTGCTGGAACGCTGGCGAATACCACGAGATCGTTTTGTACGAGAAGATCGTCTCCTCCATGTACTTCTCCGACTCGGAGGGAAACAAGATTGATCCAGAGCAATTGGGAATCGAACATGAGGTTGTAGAGGGGGCGTATGATACGACCCTGTTTGAGGATCTTGGAGATGGCAAGACAAAGCTAACTTTCATCGGAAATGAGCCCATGAAGGACGCAGCAGAGAGCGGTCAGCTGGAAGGCTGGAAAGAGATACTCGATAAGGTTGCTGACGTTGTCGCGAGGCTGGTGCAGGCAGCATAAGGTGGCGGCAGAAGCCCTGCGTTTCTGAAAGTGGTTCGTGCATCCGGTTTTGTGGCTGGAAGGCGTGTGTTTCTGTGGGGCTGGGGCGGTTCGTCGGGATTCTTCGCTCTGCTCAGAATGACGAACTTCGTTCGTTTGATCGCGCTTTGCGCGATGCCCAGGTTAGCTTCGCGAACCTGGGGCACCCGGTTTTGTGGCTGCTGGTGTGTTTTGGGTTTCCTGGTGCGTTGTAGAGGGTGTGGAGGAATGCAGGTCCTTCGGCTTCACTTCGTTTCGCTCAGGATGACGGTCTTTGACCGTAGGAGCTTTGCTGCGTTCAGCGTGATGTTCTTTGACCGTTGGAGCTTTGCTGCGTTCAGCGTGATGTTCTTTGACCGTTGGAGCTTCGCTGGACGCGCTTTAGTTCGTTGGATCGCGCTTTGCGCGATGCCCAGGTTAGCTTTCGAAGCTGGGCACCTGCTTCTGTTATCCGGCTAGGTCTTGATCTGCGGGAAGGCGGAGATGCGGAGTTTGGCTCCGGCGTAGGGGACCAGCGTGATGGTTTCTTGTGGGCGGGCGCTGGCCAGGTCTTTGCCGGTGAGCGGGCTTTCGGGGAGGGTGTTGGCTACGCCGTCGGTGCTGCGCCAGCGGTCTACCTGATGGGCTAGGACTGCAATCGTGACGGCTGGGGTTGCTGTCGCGAAGGGGCGGTCGCCTACTGGTTTTTCTTCTACCTTGAGATTTGGAACGGTGGATTCGTCTGCGGCTAACGCGTAGTTCCAGGGGCCGGTGGGGAAGACCTGCCAGTCGGCGGTGGGTTTGCGGTCTCGGAGCTTCATCCAGCTTTGGCCGGGGTCGAGGGAGAAGAGGAGCGGGCCGCGCTCGATGGCGAGGGAGTTGTGGAACCAGCGGGTTGCCCGGGGTTGCATGGGCAGCTTGATAAGGATGGTTTCGCCCGGCTGCCATGTGCGGTCGATACGGGTGAAGGCTGCGGGTTTGAGTGGTGTGGGCTGGCCTGCGATGGTGGCTGTGGCTGCGTCAGTCCATGCGGGGCCGCGCAGGTGTAGCGGGAAGCGAGTTGGCTTGTCGGCGTTGACGATGATGCGGACGGTATCGCGGAAGGGGTACTCGGTTTCTACTGTGACGTGGACGGGCGTGTTGCGGACTTTGGTCTTGATGTCACAGGGGGCGTAGAGGGTGATGGCGAGGCCGTCGTCGGGTGTGCGCATGGCGAGGCTGGCGGCGAATTTGGGCCAGCCCTGATGGAAGTTGGCGGTGCAGCAGCCGAAGTGCGGTTCGAGGCCGTAGAGGTTGGATTCGGGACCGTTGGTGCTCCAGGGTTTGCTGTTCAGGCTGCACTGGACCTGGTTGGGCTGCTGGTCGTACTGGTGCGCCCACATGTCGTCGGTGAAGGTGCCGGGCAGGGCGTTGTAGGCGATCTTCTCGATGCGGTCTGCGATGGCGGCGTCGCCGAAGGTGGCCAGGGCGACTTCGAGCGAGAACATGGTGTCGACTACGGTGCAGAGCTCGGTGCCTTGTACGGGGTTGGGGCCGGCGAGGTGCTCGTCGCAACTGAACATGCCGTTGGGCAGGCCGTGGTATTTGTCCAGCGTGGCGAGCTGGTAGGTGAAGCTGGCGTGTTCTTCCGGCTTGCCGTTGGAGCGATATTGGACGGCGGCAGTTTTCAGCGCCATGCCGTTGTTGACGCCGTGGGCCTGCATGGCGCGGTCGGGCAGCGGCGAGTCAAAGCCCTGCGGGCCGAGGATGGTCTTGTCTGTGGGTTTTTCGAAGGGGAAGTTGCGGAACTCGGCCTCCCAGTCGAAGCCCTGTTTTTGCAGGAGTGCGGCTAGTTTGGGGAGTTCGGGATCGTGCGTCTGGTCGTAGAGCCACTGGACGCCGAAGGCTGCGTCCTGCCAGCGGTAGAGGCCCCAGCTTTGCAGCGGGCGGGTGGGGAGTTCCGCGAGCTGGTGGTGGAAGTATTTCGTGAGGACGTCGGGGACGCGTTTGTCGCCGGTGGCTTCGTAGTGCTGGATGAGGACTTTGACCATGACCATGCGGGGCCACCAGTCGTTGTTGCTGGCGGGGCCGATCATGCCGTTGGGTTGCTGGTGGGTGAGTGTCCATTCGACCCAGCGGTTGGCTTTGGCTTTGAGTTTGGGGTTGTCGAGCAGGACGGCGAGGGGATAGAGGCCGTCGAGGAAGTAAGGGCCGCGCTCCCAGCTTTCGCCGGTGCCGCCGAGCCAGCCGCTGTTGTTGCTGAGGTCGGGCCAGAACTCGTCGAGGTGGCCGCCCATGCCATCGGCCTGTACCTGGAGCTGGCGACGGAGCCAGCCGGTGGGCTTGATTTCGCCCAGCGGGAGCGGCTGGAAAGCCGTTGGGGCCAGCTTTTGCTGCTGAGCCATGCCGCTGGGCAAGATGGTGGCGGCGGCGGAAAGAGTGCCGAGTTTCAGTGCGTCGCGGCGGGAAAGATGCATGGCTGGCAGGGATTCCTCAGAGGAGAAGGGTAGCGCCAGATTCCGTGAGATGTCACGCGGGTAGCCAGAAACGGGGTGGGTGATGCACAATAAAGGCAGGTTTTACTCCGTCTGCTGGCGCGTCTCGCCGCCGCCGGGGAAGTGTAGCCGCTGACGTGCGCAAAGGTCGCCGGGGCGGTTGAACAAGGTTTAGTTGTAACGAATTTGCAAGCTGCCGGTTACGGGCCATTGGGTCACGAAGGGCGGCTGGGTATCAGGTTCTGAACTACAGCAGTTGCTTTGCCGGACGGTAAACGGCCCCGCCTCCACCCCTTTGTAACGGAGGCAAGCGTGGTCACAAATCCGGAAGAGCAGTTGATACGAAGAGGCTTTGCAGGAATGCATCACTGGTCGCACTCAAAAGTTCCATCACCACCCGGAGAGCGTTTTGGCGCTCGTTCGGGGGAGCTTGTGCTGCGCCTGGAAGGCCTTGGTTCAGATCCCACCCTGCCGTTTGGGATTGTTTCGCGCTAAGACAAGCGCGGCTCCCGCACTGACCTGAAGTCTCTCGTAACCGCTGGCGGAAACGAGCAGGACACATGTCGAAGGAAATCTATATCTCTACAACGCCGCATGAGACGCGGCTGGCCATCGTCGAAGACGAACAACTGGCGGAGATCTACTACGAACGCGAGAACGAATACACACTCGCAGGATCTATTTACAACGGAAAAGTAACGCGCGTGCTGCCGGGTATGCAGTCGGCTTTTGTCGACATTGGCCTGGAGCGCGATGCATTCCTGTATGTCACCGACTTCATGGAAGAGCAGGGTGACTCCGCGGATTTCGAAACCAGCGAAAACAGTGGTGGCGGCGGTGGTCGCCGTGGCGGACGCGAGCGCGGTGGGCGTGAACGTGGCGGACGGGATCGTGAGCGCGGTGGCGAGCGCCGCCCGGCTGCGGACGCTTCCGCGGAAACCGAAAGCACCGTTTCGTTTGATGAGCCGATTGCACCCGCTCCAACCGAGGGCGTAGCGAGCATTGATGCGGATTCGACCGGCGGTAGCCGCCGTTGGCGTGGCCGCCGTGGGCGTCGTCGTGGCCGTGGCCGCGGTGAATCGCCAGCGGAGAGCGCAACGACTGCAGATGCTGAATCGGTGACGCTGGAAGGCGGCTATGACGAGGACGAAGAGACGACCTCGTTAGAAGCCGCTGCCGAGAGCAGCCCGATTGAGATTGATCTTTCCGCTGAAGTCGAGGCGCCTGCAGGAGTCGAGGGGCGTGAGCGTGGTGGCCGTCGTGACGATCGTCGCGGAGGCCGTGGTGGGCGTGATCGTGGCCGTAGCGGCGGACGTGATCGCGGTGATCGCAGCCGTCCGGCGGATGCTCCGCTGTATGACAACAGCTATGCGGGATACGACGCACCGGAGGAGTTGCTGCCGGAGTCCACGGGCGAGCCGATTGTGCTGCCGGGCGAGTCGATCCGTAAGTATCGCGATCCTGCGGAAGTAGCCGCAGAAGAGGAAGAAGCGCGGAAAAACGCGCCGCCGAAGCCTGAAGTGGTGACGGTCTCCGCACCGTCGATTGAAATTTTGGGCTGGGATGGCAGTTCGGTATTGCCGGGCGAGACGCTGTCGCGCCACAAGAACCGTGCGCCAAAGACTGCTGCTCCTGCTGTGGAACGGCCTTTGCCGCAACAGGTGGAAGAGGCGCTGAGCGTAGATGCTGGCGCGGCGCTGGATGCTGTGCCGGTGGCTCCGATTGCAGAAGATGCCGAGCCGGTGGCGCCTGAGGCTGAGTTTGAAGTAGCGTCCGTTGAGGTTGTGGAGGTCGCAGAGCCTGCTGAGTATGAGCCTGCCGAAGGTGAGAGCGCAAGTGTGAAGGATGAGACTCGTCGCGATCTTCGGCGCTTTGAGCAGGAGTCGGACAAGCCGGAGATTTCTGCTGAGGCAGAGGCGATCATCGAAGCTGAGACGGATGCGATTGGCGAGGGCACCGAAGAAGTTGAGTTTGTTGCGACCGAGCCTGCGGAAACAGTGGCTGCGGAAGAGGCCATTGAAACGGGTGCAGAGACTGACCCCACCACCTATGATCTGAACGCCGAATCGGATCCTGTTGCGGAGCCGAACTTCACCACGCTGCAGGCTTCAGGCGAGTTGCTGTCTGTAACGGCTGGTGTGGAAGAGCAGGGTGTGACGCCGATTGCGCAGCAGGATATTTATGAACCTGCAGCGCCGGTAGTTGTTGAGGGCGCTGTGCAGTCCGTGACGCTTGCTGAGGCGGAGACCACGCCGGAGCCGGTGGACCTTTCTGAAGAGGACGAGATTCAGCCGCGTATTCACGCGTATGGCGATGGCGACTTCCACGAAGAAGAGATCGACGAGGAAGATGAGTTTGAGTATGAGGCCTTGACTGGCCACGCGGACGACGAAGAAGACGAGTACGAAGAAGAGACGCTGGAGGGTTCGTCGGACCTGGGCGGCGTGCTGCACGAGATGCATCTGGATCGCGAAGTTCAGACCGAGGAGTTTGACGAGGAAGACGACGCCAGCGGCGGATTCACCGAGGCGGACTTTGCCGGTGGGGATGACGAAGAGGAAGAGGACGCTTCCGGGCCTTCGACCAGTGAACCGCGGCAGGAACGCAGCGAGCGCGGCCGCCGTGGTGGACGCGATCGTCGCGGAGGTCGTAACAGTGGTGGAGATCGCGGACGTGGGCGCAGGCAGTCAGTGCAGACGCAGGACCTGCCGGCGATCAACGAACTGCTGAAGCCGGGGCAGGAGATCCTGGTTCAGATTGCGAAGGAGCCGATTGCGAAGAAGGGTGCGCGTATCACTTCGCACATCGCTTTGCCGGGACGCTTCCTGGTGTTCATGCCGACGGTGAATCACACGGGTGTGTCGCGCAAGATTTCTTCAGATGAAGAGCGTCGCCGCCTGAAGTCGATTCTGCTTTCTGAGAAGGGCGATGCGCAGGGTGGATTCATTGTGCGTACGGCTGCGGATGGCGCCAGCGAAGAAGAGCTTCGCACCGATCTGCGCTTCCTGATCCAGATCTGGACAGACATCAAGCAGCGGTCGGAGACGTCGAAGTCGCCTGCGCTGATCTATCACGATCTGAACCTGGTGGAGCGTATTCTGCGTGACCAGGTGACGGATAACTTCTCTGCGATCTGGGTGGATACGGAGCAGGAATATGAGCGCGTGCTGCGCTTCCTGCAGCGCTTCCAGCCGTCGCTGGTGCGCCGTGTGAAGCTGTACACGAAGGAGACGCCGGTCTTTGAACACTTCGGCATCACGCAGGAGATTGATAAGGCATTGAAGTCAAAGGTGTGGCTGAAGTCGGGTGGATCGATTGTGATCAACCAGACGGAAGCGCTGGTGGCCATTGACATCAATACAGGCAAGTATGTGGGTAAGACGGCTCGTCTTGAGGACACGATTGTGAAGACGAACCTGGATGCGATCCCGGAGATTGTGCGTCAGATTCGCCTGCGCGATCTGGGCGGCATCATTGTGATCGACTTCATCGACATGGATGACCGTAAGAATCGTACGAAGGTGCTGCAGGCGCTGGAAGACGAGATGAGGACGGATCGTGCGCCATCGAAGATTCTGCCGTTCAACGATTTCGGTCTGGTGATCATGACGCGTAAGCGTGTGAAGCAGAGCCTGGAACGTACGCTGTGCATCCCGGACCCGATTACTGAAGGTACGGGCATGATCAAGTCGCCCATTACGGTTGCGAATGAAATCTATGTGGAGATGCGGAAGATGCATCGCCACCTGGAGAAGCAGGATGTTCTGCTGCGTGTGCATCCGGAAGTGGTGAAGACACTGAAGGGAAACAATGCGAAGCGTCTCGTTGAGTTGGAAGAGATGACGCGGAAGACGATTCTGCTGAAGAGCGATCCTTCCCTTAGCCCTGAGGCGTTTGATATTCACTAAGCTGTTGTTGGAGCTATGAATAAGAGAGGCGGATGCGATTGCATCCGCCTCTCTTATTTGCGTTTCAGTTGTCCAGGAAATATCGGAGTTGCAAGAGAGGAAAGCAGGTCCTTCGGCTTCACTTCGTTTCGCTCAGGATGACACATCTTTACCTAAACCAAGATTGGGATCGGCTGAGGCTAGGTGGCTTTCAATTGCAAATGCCCACGTCTCAGGATCGAGGACGTGGGCATTCTTTGTTCTCTTGCTGGTGCTTTGTTCGCAGCGGTTGGCTTACTTGGGGGTTACGCGGTAGACGCCGCCCTTTACGTCGTCTTCGAGGAACCAGAGGGCTCCGTCGGGAGCCTCTTCCACGTCGCGGATGCGCTTGCCCACGTCCCAGCGCTCTGCGGGTTTTGCAGTAGAGCCGGTGATGATGACGCGGTTGAGCGTGTGTGTGGCCATGCCGCCCATCAGCACGCTGCCGTTCCACTGCGGGAACAGCTTGCCCTTGTAGAACATGATGTTGCCGGGAGCGATGATGGGTGTCCAGTAGATGAGGGGCTTCTGGAGGTCAGGGCGCGTGTCCGGGCTGGGGATGGGCACGCCGTTGTAGTTCACGGCGTAGGAGACCAGCGGCCAGCCGTAGTTCTTGCCCTTTTCGATGAGGTTCAGTTCGTCGCCACCGCGGGGGCCGTGCTCTGCTTCCCACAGCTTGCCGTCGGGGGCGAAGGCAAGGCCGTAGGGTGTGCGGTGGCCGCTGGTCCAGGTTTCAGACGGGCTGAGGTTGGGGCCGGGGAAGGTATAGGTGCGAAGGACCGGCGCGGTCTTGGCGGCTTCCGTGTCTGATGGCGGGTCGATGACAGGGACGGTTGCAGTGCCGGTCTTGCCAGCCCACGGGTTGCCGGGTGCGGGTTTGCCGTCGAGCGTGAGGCGGAGGATTTTGCCGAGGGGCTGGTTGGGATCTTGCGCGGGTGTCATGCGCTGGCGGTCGCCTACGGTGAGGTAGAGGAACTTCTTGTCGGGCGAGAAGGCGATTGCCGCGCCGAACTGGCCGCCCCTTCCACGCTCGCCATCGCGCCAGATGACCTTCAGGTCTTCGAGGCTGGCGGCGTTAGGCTTCAGATCGAGACGGGCCTTCGCGAGCGCGAGGCTGGAACCGCCGGGTTCTCCGGGTTCGGAGTAGGTGAGGTAGACGCTGTGATCCTTCGCGTAGAACGGCGAGAGGAAGACGCCGAGTTGGCCGCCCTGACCGCCATACAGTACCGGCGGAACGTTGGTGACGGGGATGCTTTCACCCTTCTGCGTCATGAGAACGACGCCGCCGACCTTTTCCGTGATGAGCATGCGACCGTCCGGCAGGAAGGCGATGCGCCAGGGATAACGCAGCGTGGCCACCTGCGTCATGGTGAAAGGTACGCTGGCTTCGGGCTTCTGGTTTCCTGCGTTGATCTGTGCCAGGGCAGAATGTGCAGCAAGGGACAGGACGAATCCTGAGAGGACGAACCGCTTCATTGGTGTTCCTTCCTGTGGGGCGTTCAGGTTTTAAGAGATGACGGATACCAGCATACGATGCACGTTGTTTTATGTGCATGAAAGATTGCGCCGTCGTGGCATAAGAAATCGATTCACGAAGGTGTGCAGGCTTGGATAGGTTTTCCCCTATGCATGCACTGATTGGACTGGTCCTGCTTGCAGTCGTTAACGCCGTGGTGGCGCTCCATCGAATTCAGGGATGGCTTTGAACCGTAATGCTGTCCATGCCGCTGAGCCTGTGAAGCAACGCTTCAATGCGATACGCATGCTGCACTTCGCAGTCGAAGCGCACCGTGATGGTGATGGTGTTCTGGCTGCTTTCGCCTGTGAAGGAGCGGATGTTTACTCTCTGCGTCTCAAAGACCTGAAGAACTCTCTGGAAGAAGAGATGTGTCTGCGTTGCGCTTAACTGGAATGTCCATGTCATAAGTCGGTTCCTGCTGAAAATGAAAATGCCACCTACCCGCTTGGGTGGTGGCCATGAGCTTGTCGGAATGTAAAAGCGTTAAGTCGCTATCCGGCCACCCACGGCAGAAGTAATGGAAATCGGAAGAATCGCACACACGGCATATACCTGTGCGCGAAGCGAAGATCCGAGTTGGAGGGTGGTCGGGTACATATGTGTCTTGTCCTGAGTTATATCAAATCGCCCTTTTCGCCGGCAATGCCGTGTATCCGATGTGTGCTATGAATCTACCGACAGGTGCTGGATGAATCGCTTGGGGCTGCACTTTGTATTTTGGATCGTTGCAACGGGTTGTGCGCTGGCACAGGTGTCTGCCGGTGTTGAGCGGCCTGCGTTTGATGTTGCTTCGGTGCGACCGAGTAAGGCAGGTGGGACGCAGCGTTCGAATGTGCCGTTAGATTCTGCGATTCGTTTTCTGATTGTCGATCGTGTGGAACGGCCTACTGAAAATTAGTGGGTATCGGCTTCCTGGATGCATCGTAAAGCGGGAGAGGAATGCAGGTCCCCTTCGCTTCGCTCGAGGGCATGCTTCGGCTTCGCTCAGGATGACGCGCTCTGCGCGTATGAGCTTCGCTTTGCGAAGCTGGTGCTTTTGTGCAACGGAATGGAATTAACTTTGTGGCAGATGAGCGTCGCTGGGATTCTTCGCTTTGCTCAGAATGACGATTCTACGAATCGTATGAGCGTCGCTTTCGCGAAGCTGGTTTGCGTTTGTGGCTGGAAGAGTTCGGCTGTATTGGCGCGGTTGAGTGCGTTGGGATTCCCATTCGCTCCGCTCAGGGCATGCTTCGCTCTGCTCAGAGTAACGGCTAAGGGGCCACAATCGGAAGTTCCAATAGAAAACACGCGTCCGTGGGCTGTTGGGTCGCGCTCTGAGCGATAACCCAGGTTAGCTTCGCGAACCTGGGGCACCCGATCCTGCTTTCGTACTCGTTGAAGAAATTAACGGCGGGAGCGGGTGCGTTGCCATTCGCGATAGGCTTCGCTTTTGCCGATGCCGAGGTCTTTGGCGACCTGCTTGAGCGCATCTTTTTCGCTGATGCCAGTGCCGATGAGACGGCGGACCTGGTCCGAGAGGCTTGTGGTGGATTCGTTTTGTTCGCTGAGAATTTTGCCGGAGAGCAGCAGCACCATTTCACCGCGGATGTTTTCGCGTGACTGCACCGTGGTGCGGACTTCGCTGGCAGTGCCGCGTAGAAATTCTTCGTGCAGCTTGGTTAACTCGCGTGCGAGGGCGATGGTGTGTTGCGGGCCGAAGACGGCTTCCACATCGACGAGTGTTTCTGTGATGCGATGTGGTGTTTCATAGAAGATCTGTGTGCCGGATTCACTTGCGGCTTTGAGTGTGTCACGCAGTGATTCGAGGGCGGTGCGGCGTTCGCCGGCCTTGGATGGCAGGAAGCCGTGGAAGGCGAAGCGTTCCGTGGGCAGGCCGCTGGCTGTGAGCGCGCTGAGGACGGCGTTGGCTCCGGGTACGGGATAGACGGCGATGCCTGCTGCAACGGCGGCGCGCACGATCTCTTCACCGGGATCGGCGATGCCGGGCATGCCCGCGTCACTGACGACGGCGATGCGGGCGCCTTCGCGGAGTGCATTCACTAATTCTTCGGAGCGGCCACGCTCGTTGTGCAGGTGATAGCTGACAGTCGGCGTGGTGATGCCGAAGTGGTTCAGCAGCTTCTGTGTCTGGCGCGTGTCTTCGCAGGCGATGCGGTCGGCTGTGCGGAGGATGCGAAGGGCGCGGAGGGTGATGTCTTCAAGGTTGCCGATGGGCGTGGCGACGAGATAGAGGCCGGGCGCGAGTGGCGCGTCGTTACTCATCGTCGCCGGACCTTGCAGCAGCCAGTTCAGTGACGCGTCGTGCATTGCCCAGCATGGACATGGATTGCGTGAGGCTGTTGGGCGTGAGGATGCCGATGAGTTTTTCTTCGTGCATGACGGAGACAAGCTGCGCTTCGCGGTTTTTCTGCATGCGTTCCAGCGCGGGCAGAAGAAGGTCGTCGGCGGAGACGACTTCGACGGTGCGTGTCATGACACCCTGAACGTATCCGTTGCCGTCGGCGCGGAGGGCCTGCGCGAGTGTGTCGCGATGGATGGAGCCGACGAGGATGGGGCCGCGCACCACGGGGAAGACATCCTGCAGGGAGTGGACGCTGCGGCGGAGGGCGTCTTCCAGGGTGTCGGATGCGGAGAGCGTGGCGAAGTCGGTAAGCATGACTTCGGCTGCGGTGACGGTTCCGGCGGCCTGCTGGCCAAGGCGGGTGATGGCATCGCCGCGGCTGGAGAGCAGCAGCGAGCAGCCCATGACGATGAGCCACGCGTTGGTGAGCGCTGCGCCAAGGATGATGAGCAGCAGAGCCAGGGCGTGCGAAACACCCGCGGAGGCGCGCACACCGGGATCGTTGCCCCGGATGCGACGGAATTGGCGACGCAACACGATACCGGCATCCAGCGGCCATGCGGGAAGCAGGTGCAGGCCGCCAAGCAGCACCTGCGCCCAGATGGCGGAGCGCAGAAGATGTTGCGGCGTGACCCACGGCTGCGCGAAGAGGTTAATGGCAGGTGTTGCTGCGTACATCAGCAGCGCCATGGTGATGCCTGCGGCAAAGTTGGAGAGCGGACCGGAGAGAGCGATGAAACGTTCGCCGCGTGTGCTGGCGTTAAGAGAACGTTCTTCCGTGGGTGCGGAGCCGGTGGGGAGCAGCAGCAGGTGGTCCACCGCGAATCCCGCAGATGCCGTGGCCAGGCCGTGGCCCACCTCGCGCACGATGACCGCTGACAGCAGAAGCAGCCAGAGGCCGAAGCCACGCATGCCGCTGCCGTCCAGAAGCGAGGACAGCATGATGATGATGGGCAGAGAAAGAACGAAGATGGCGTGAAGACGAACCTCAACGCCAAAGTATTTGCCCAGAGTGATCGACCATCCACGCATGTTGGATTGATTGTAGTTTCTTTCAGGGAACAGGGAACAGGGAACAGGGAACAGGGAACAGGGAACAGGGAACAGGATTGGTTTCGCGGCTTTGGTGGATGCTGCCGGTTTTTCATAGAATGGGTTTATGCGTGTGATTGCAGGAACGTACCGTTCGCGGGTGCTGGCAGCGCCGAAGGGGCTGGCTACGCGGCCCACGAGTGACCGACTGCGCGAGACTCTTTTTAATGTGATTGCGGCACGGGTGCCGGGTGCTGTGTTTGCTGATCTGTATGCCGGTTCCGGTGCGGTCGGCATTGAGTCGATTTCGCGCGGCGCGGCAGAGGTTTTCTTTGCAGAAAAACATACCGCGGCGCTGTCGGCGATTCGCGGGAATCTGCGGACACTTGGGATTGCGGGCGGATTCCAGGTGGAGGCGGGTGGGACTGCGCCGTTGTTGAAGCGGCTGGCGGGAAAGCCGCTGGACTTGGTGTTTCTGGATCCGCCGTATGACGAGGTGGAGGAGTATCGCAAGACGCTGACGATGCTGGGCGATGCGGGGAATGAACTGGTGAATGCCGATTCACTGGTGATCGCAGAACATACGCGCAAGCAGGTGTTGCAGGACCGCTATGGTGTTTTGCAGCGGACGCGGACTCTGGTGCAGGGCGATGCTGCGCTGAGTTTTTATGCCGTGGAGAGCTTGGATTAGAAACTTTGGGACGCGCTTTGCGCGTTGGATCGAGCTTCGCTCGATGCCCAGGTTAGCTTCGCGAACCTGGGGCACCCGGTTTGGCTGCCGATGTGTTTCGGCTTCCTGATGCGTTGTAGAGGGCTGAGAGGAATGCAGGTCCTTCGGCTTCGCTCAGGATGACGGCCTTTAGCCGTTTGAGCTTCGCTGATGACGCACTTCGTGCGTGCGAGCTTCGTTTTCGCGAAGCTGGTTTGGGTTCTTTGGCTGGAAGGGGTTCAGCTTGTTGGCGCGAATGAAGTGTGTGGGGATTCTTCGCTTCGCTCAGAATGACACGCTTTGTTCGCATGAGCTTTGCTGATGACGCATTTTGTGTGTACGAGCTTCGTTTTCGCGAAGCTGGTTTGGGTTCGCTCAGGTATAAGCGATGACGACCTTGTTCCTGCGAACTTCGCCTGAGGACGCATCTCGACTTTCGCTGAGGACGCATCTCGACCTTGCCTGGAGCGACTTCGGATTAAGGGTTGAAGCCGCCGCCGGTCAGGGTTTGGGTGCGCAGGTCGAGTGCGAAGGGGAACTCCTGGTCGGAGGGCATGTGCCAGCCTTTGCCGTGGAGGATGGTGCCGTCCACTGTGACTTCCGTGACGCCTTCCCAGGTGAGTTTGGGGCTTTGCCACATGCCGTCTGCGGTGAGGATGATGGCGTCATGGAAGCCGATGAGGACGAGCGACTCGGCTTCGGGAGCGGCGTGGACGCTGACTACAGGCCGGATCGGCAACAGCGCGGTGGATTCGGGATGGCTGGCGGGGATGCGATAGGCATAGCCGCCGGCGACCGCTAGGAGATGGTCTGGGTTGGGCGTGGACCAGAGGCCGGCGGCCAGGTTTTTGTCCGAGAAGCCGAGTGCGCACTGGGCGACGAAGTTTGATCCCTCCGCGGGTTTTACGTTGAGCCAGAGAGCGCCGCGGGCGAGCGCGTCCTCTTCGCCAGCAATTGCGTGTGGAAAGACGAAGTGGCGCGTTGGCATGATCATGGGCGGGCCGTTGAGGATCGCCGCCTGCCAGGTGTGGGGAAAAGAATCGGTCATAGTGAGTGTTCCCATCCGGCGGGCTGCAGCCGTTCTGCTGTGCCGTTGCTGCGGAGTGTGATGGCTTTGCCGCGGACGATTGCGCCGATGCGGGTGATTGGTGTGCTGCCGATACTGCGGGGGATTTTGCTGCTGGCTGGCGCGGTAAAGAGAAGCTGGTAGTCCTCGCCACCGTGCAGGGCATGGTGCAGAGCGTCTTCCTTGTTGTTCAGGAGTGGGTGCAGCGGCAGGGCGTCTGCTTCGACGATTGCGCCGACGCGGGACTCTTCGCAGAGATGTGCGAGGTCGGTGGAGAGGCCGTCGCTGATGTCGATGGCAGCGGAGGCGAGGTTGCGGAGGCGCTGGCCTGCGCGGAGTTGCGGCTGCGGGTAAAGGTGTGGGTGGTCGGCGGCAGGGTTAGCGTTGCGGAAACTGCGGGGGGAGCTTGCCAGCGCGGCCAGTTCGGCGGACGCACCTCCGAGATAGCCGGTGACGTAGAGGCTGTCGCCGGGACGTGCCTTGCTGCGACGGAGTTCCGTGCCTGCCGGGGTGGAGCCGAGGAGAACGATGTCCGCGAGGATGGCGTCGCCGGGGGCGGTGGAGGTGTCACCGCCTGCCAGGGGTGTTTTGGTTTGTTTCGCCAGATGGAGCAAGCCACCAAGAAAGCCGTCGAGCCACTTGCGGTTGGCGGCGCGGCGGGTGAAACCGGTGGGCAGGGCCAGCGACAGGAAGGCGGCCATCGGGTGCGCGCCCATGGCGGCAAGGTCGCTCAGGCCGCGCGCCAGGCAGCGGTGTCCGGCGGAGGCGGCAGGGTGCCAATCGCGACGGAAATGGCGGCCTTCCAGTGAAAAGTCAGTGGTTACGAGGATGTCGTGGCCTTTGGGGGGGCGCAGGACAGCGCAGTCGTCGCCGATGCCGAGGCGGACCGTGCCGCCGGGGTGTCCGGCGCGATTGCGAAGGTCACGGATGAATTGGAGTTCGCCGCTGGCCACGTCTTTGAGGATACCGGTGAAAAAGTTCGTCTTTCCGCAAACGTGGCGCGTATTTAGTAGTGTCGGGAAAAGAATTCGCAGAACTCTTACCGTTGGTTAGGCAACCCGTGTTTACCAGAGAGCTTCCGGGGCGGTAGACTTGAACTACCGGCACGATCTGGTAACTCGCATTTCTGAATCGGCATCGGCGAATCGCATTTCGCTGGTCCGTTTCGCAGGATGAGCTTGGTTTGAAGAAGAGTTTTTACGTCGTACTGGTTTCGCGCGAGGAAGACGGATCGTTGCGCAGGGTTCCTGTGCCGCTGAAATTTGCCTGGGTGTTTGCAGGCGCGGCGGTGGTGGGCCTGTTCACGATTGCCGGTCTGGCTGGATCGTATTCGCGTATGTTGCTGAAAACGGAGCGGTTTAACCAGCTTCGGCAGGAACACAATACGCTTCTGGGCGATTACGCGAAGCTACAGAAACGCGAGCATGAGAAGGAAGTTCAGGCTGCGTCGCTGGGTGCGCTGGCCAGCGAGGTTTCCGCACTGTACGGCCTGACCGCGAAGGGCATTGCCAGCAGCACGCAGGGCGTGTTCGGGCGCGGCCGGAAGTCTGCAGGAACGGAGACGGCTACCGTCATTGCGACACCGGAGACCGCCTCGCCGGACAGCAGTTTCAGCAACGCGAATTATTACAAGTCGCTGCAGGCGTTTTATTCGTTGCGGAATACGGCGATGGATGGCTCCATGACGCGGGCGATTTCGAACAGCTTTGCGCCTTCCGGGCTGGGCAATTTCGGTGTTGGACCCAATCTGATGGGCAGCAACATGCCAACGCTGTGGCCGGTATTGGGTTCCATTTCGTCTCCTTTTGGGGCACGGCAGGATCCGATTCTGGGGAATGGCGAAGGTGAGTTCCACAAGGGCGTGGACATCTCTGCACCGTATGGCACGCCCATCCGCGCGACTGCCGATGGTGTGGTGCAGATGGCTGGCATGGGGAACGGCTACGGTCGCGAAGTGGTGATCAACCACGGCGGCGGCGTGGAGACGACCTATGCGCACATGTCCGGCTTCCACGTTTCGGCGGGTGAGCAGGTGGTGCGCGGACAGATCATCGGCTACGTGGGTACCAGTGGCCGGTCGACCGGAGCGCATGTTCACTACGAGGTGCGGCTGCGGAATGTACCGGTGAATCCACATAAGTATCTGCGGATCTCAGCGAATGAGATCGGCAGCGAGGTTGCCAGCCGGTAGCGTTGAATATTTAAAGGAAAGAGAAAGGCCGCTCTGCCTGAGCGGCCTTTCTTATGTGTGTTTCGTTAAAACGCCTGTTTAACGGACGCCGATGGGGCGACCGTTATTCCACTCGTCGGCGACGACGCCGATGGAGCTCAGCGTGTCCATGGCTTTTTCCATGTTGATGCGAAGCTGGTGGCGGGCTGCTTCCGGTGCGTCATGCGCTTCTTCAATGGCGACGACGCGGCCGTAGGGCCATGCTTCCTTGGGAATCGCGTTAAGTGCCTCCGCCAGATTGGTGGGATCAATGTTCAGGATCTGGCGTCGTGCGGCCTCCGGGCGCAGCATGGTGCCCTTACCCAGATCGCTGGGGTTGGCATCCGGCATGAGCACGTGGAGTGTGATCATCTTTTCCTGCACGGTGAGCGAAGGGTTCTGCCAGCCGGAGATGGAACTCACGGACATGTACAGGGTCTTGGAGGGCGGCGGAATCTGCGCCAGGTCGCGGCGCGCATCGTTCGCCTGCGAAACGGCTTCACGGCTGGCTTCTGCCGCGGAGGCGGGCTTGCTGTGGCAACCGGTCAGGGGGACGAGGGCAACGGCAGAGAGGAGAAGAAGGGCGGAGGTACGCACATCCTCAAGCATAGCAACGGAGGCCGCATAGATTGCAGCAGAAAATGGGCGAAGGAGCCGATTTTTGTTACACGGTGGTAATGTTGCCGTTCACTCCGTTGGGGAAGAACGCGCCCTTGGTGGTGCCGGTGGCGGTGTTGTTGTACAGAATGGCCAGTGTCTGCGACGTGGAACGCTGGTAGGCGAAGCCATTGAAGGTGTTGGTCTGGCCGGGAACGCCGTTGGCTGCGGTGTTAAAGAAACCGCCAGCCGCCGTTGTGGGACCTTGCTGGGCGAGCGCTACGGTGCCGGGATCGCCCGGCTTGATGTCGTAGCCGTCCGCCGGAACATAACCAGGAAGACTGCTGGGATAGCCGGAATTCTGCTGGATGGCGACGAGGCGCAGCGCGCCAGCATGGAAGCCCTCTGCAGCAAGCATCTGGGCCAGCGCAGTGGAGTTTGTGCTGCTGAGCCTTGCCATGATGCCTGCGTAGGCCGTTACACCGACGTCCTCCAGCAGGCGGGCGATGGGAATGATGTTGGAGGCATTGATGGCCGTGATGGCAGAAAGATTGAGTTGCGGTCGTGCGATGGCAAGGCCACTGCCGATGGCGGTTCGTAACGCAGAGACATGGGCAGTCTCATCAAAATAAATTTCAGCGAAGAGGTCGGCGATCTGCTGGTTGGGGAAGGTCAACTGCGCAGGAGCACCTGTAGGCGCAGGGCCACCGCCCGTCAGGGAACTGTCCAGATCCTTGCCGGTGACGACGTAGGAATACAGCGTGGCCTGCAGATACTCAATGTTCAGGGCGAAGTTCAGCGTATCGATTTCCGGTTGGGTTGCTGCATCGACGTAGGGTGTTGGGTCGCCGCATCCAACGGTGATCGCTGCTGCTCCGGCGATGCCTGCACAACTCAGAAATCGGCGCCTGCTCAGAAGATCGTCCGTCATGTTTTTCTTCGCGCCGGATATCGAAACGTCTACCATGTTGCCATTGTCTCCCGTACAACGTAGCCGTGAAAAATTGCATCACCCTGTTCTTTCCGTGAAAGGATAAGTCCGTGGCCGTTGCGCACTTAGAGGGCAAAACAGGTGGAAGTGTTGCAACCAAACGTATGCTTTCATGAGAAAAGCATCAGCGTCCGGTAAGCGCACAGAGACCGCTGCCTGAAAGCAAATTTTGCTTCCGTTGAGTGAGTTCATGCGTACAAAACACACTGGATACTTTCCGCAGGAGATGGATGAATGACCAAGAGCAATGAAACGCTGGGGAAGCTGAAGCAAGGCATTCTGCAGTTTCAAAGTGAGGTGTACCCGGCACGCCGCGAAGAGTACGAATACGCCGTGGCGCACCCGCAGAAGCCGCATACGCTGCTGATTACATGCGCGGATTCACGCATTGATCCGGAGGCATTGACCCAGAGCGGTCCGGGTGAGATTTTTGTCGCACGCAATGTGGGCAACATGGTGCCCGCGTATGGCGAGATGATGGGAGGTGTATCTGCCGTGATCGAGTATGCCGTGGATGCGCTGAAGGTGAGCCACGCGGTGGTTTGCGGTCATACGGATTGCGGCGCCATGAAGGGTATTCTTGCAGGAGAGGGTGCACTGGATACGATGCCCACGGTGAAGAGCTGGCTTCGCAATGCGGACGCCGCCAAGCGCGTGGCGCAGACCCTGGACGGAGCACAACCTTCGGTGCATACGATGACGGAGCAGAATGTTTTGCTGCAGTTGCAGCATCTGCGCACGCATCCTTCAGTGGCCGGAGCGATTGCGCGCGGTGATTTAACGTTGTCCGGATGGGTCTACGACATTGGCCACGGTGACGTGCGCATTTACGACGAGGCGGCGAACCGCTTTCTGTCTGTTCGAGAATCCGTAGCCCAGGAGGCCATTGCTTGATCGTTCCTCACGCGCCGCAGCTTCGACGACTGCTGGAATATGTGGGCATGCCGCTTTTGCTGTTGTTTCTCTGGGACGGTGTCATTGTTCTGCTTTACAAAGTAGCGCATTGGGATTGGGTGGCTTTGCCACACCTCCCGCTGGCGTTGCTGGGATCTTCCATCGGTCTGATTGTTGCGTTTCGCAATAACAGCAGCTATGGCCGATGGTGGGAAGCACGCACCATCTGGGGCGGTATCGTAAACAACTCCAGGTCGTGGGCACGTCAAGTGCTCACGGCCATTGCACCTCAGAAAGAGGCGGAGCGGGAGGCTGTCCGTACGATGCAGGTACGGATGGTGTATCTGCAGATTGCGTGGGTGCATGCTCTACGGCAGCAGTTGCGTGGTCTTCCTCCGCTGGATGAGCTGCATGGTGTACTGACAGAAGATGACCTGATGGAGCTGAAGGAGCAAAAGAATGTCGCCTTCACGCTCCAGTTGTGGCAAGGCGACCTGGCGAGGAGAGTGCTGGAGAACGATTGGGTTGACAGTCTACAGTGGTCATCTCTGGACGGAACGCTGAATGATCTGATCGATCTTCAGGGTGCTTCAGAGCGCATCAAGAACACGCCGATGCCGAAGCAGTACGATTTCTATCCCCAGTTGTTTGTGAAGATATTCTGTCTTCTGCTGCCTCTGGGGCTGGTGCAGAACATGGGCTGGTTTACACCGCTCGGCTCTACGATTGTGGGTTTCATCTTTATCGCGCTGGATAAGATCGGGCGCGACCTGGAGGATCCTTTCAACAATACGATCTACGATATTCCGCTGACATCCATGTGCAGAACGATCGAGATCAATCTGCGGCAGTCTTTGGGGGAGCGTTCCTTGCCTGCAGCAGCGGAACCGGTTCACGGCGTGCTCTGGTAATAAGAGTACGATTACTCCTAAACTTTTAGTTGACACGCGGCGGCGGACAGGCGCATTCTTACTCCTAAAGATTTAGGAGGAATGAACGCAAATGTCCGCCGCCGCTTCTGATAAGACCGCACTCACGCCGCTGGAACTGGAAATTATGCAGGTGCTGTGGAGCCAGGGCCCCAGCACGGCCGCGGAGATTGTGCCCCTGCTGAATGGAAACCTGGCTTACAACACCGTGGGCACGATGCTGCAGGTGCTGCTGCGCAAGGGGCGCGTGAAGCGCACGGCAGAGGGGCGTGCGTATCGCTATCGTGCGACGGTGAGCCGTGAGCGCGCGGCGGGTTCCGCCATTGGCGATCTGTTGAAGCGCATGTTTGCGGGCGATGCGCAGGCCATGCTGCTGGCGATGGTGGATGCAGGGCATGTGGACGCGGACGATCTGCAGCGTGCGCGTAAGGCTCTGCAGACGGCGGAACGTGAAGATGCGAAAGAGGCACGGGGATGAGCGCGCCGGGTGTCGTTGACCAGGCGATTGCTGCCTTTGTGCTGCATGTGGTGTGGCAACTGCCATTGTTGGCGTCGGCAGCGTGGATGGCAGTGCGTATCGGGCGGCCTTCGGTACGTGTTGCCCATGCGCTTTGGATCGGCACACTGCTGCTGTGCGTGAGTGTGCCGATGATGGCGACGTGGCAGGGATATCGCACGGCACGCGTACAGGCAGAGGGTGCCGCGGTCACGGTGAATTACAGCACAGCAGATACTGTGCAACCTGTTTCTGCGATGGAACGTGATTCTGCGTGGATGCGTATGTGGCATCGCCACTTTACGTGGACGGATGGTGTGAAGCCGTTTGCCTTCGCGTTGCCACCGCGTGTGGCGCGCGGCATTGCGCTTGGATATCTTGTGTTGCTGGCGATGGCATGTTTTCGATTTGCAGTTGCGCTGCGTCGCGGACGTGTACTGGTTCGCAACGCGAAAGGTGAGATTCCACAGAATTTTGTCGTAGCAATGCAGGAGCAATGTGCTGCGATGGCGTGTCCTGTTCCGCATGTTGCGTTGAGCGAGGAAATTGCCGGCCCATTACTTGCGGGTGTGATGCGGCCAACGCTTCTGTTGCCGAGGACCGCGGCAGCGATGAGTGCCGAGGAAGTGGAGGCGGTCCTGGCGCATGAGCTGTCGCATCTTCGCCGTCGCGATCCTCTTTGCCACGCTGCCTGTTCTGCGATGTTGCTGCCTTTGCGGTTTCATCCCGTTACGAAGTGGATTGCGTTGCGCATAGGGCAGACGCGCGAGATGGCATGTGATGCCGATGCGGTGAGGCATATGGGATCGGCTTCACGTTACGCAGATGCGTTGTTGTGCGTGGCGGAACGCATGACGTCTGCGCCTGTGTGGCCTGCGGGCATTGGTTTGGGGTTGTTCGATGTTGCAAGCGCGGCTTCCGTTCGCGACGGACAGTCGTTGTTATCACCACGGTCTGCGACGGCAGGCCTCGAACTTTTCGGCGCAAGAGGCGCCATGGAGGAACGTATGCAGTCCATGATGAAAGACGGAAGAGCAAGTGGGAATACTCGCTTGATGCGCGGACTTGCAGGTGCGGCTATTGCTGCAACAGGAGTGGCGGCAGCGTGCATGATCCAGGTGCAGCCTGCGCTGGCAGCACAACAGAAGGACGCAACAGTACAGGCACATGCGGTGGTGACTGTAGACGACCGTGGCCCCGCGTTGGCCAGCGGGCATCACGTGCAGAAGCAACTTCTGGATGCAAGCCATCGGTTGCATGAAGCAGAGACGAAAGCCAACAGCGATGTAGATCGCAGCAAAATTGCGACGGCGCAGCAGATACTTCGCACGGCGCAGTCTGAGTTGGCGGCTGAGAGTACGCCTTCCAAAGTGATGATCCGTATCGATGCCGATGCGCAGTTCGAAAGTGAGGATCGAGCTAAGGTCCAACTGAAAGGGCTGGATACGCAGCTAACTCGGATCAAGCTGGACGGGCAGAAGCCGCGAATGGACGTGAAGTTGCGGGCGTTGCAAGTGCAACCGCATGTAGAGCTGGAGCAAAGCCCGTTGATGATTGCGAAGCTGGAATCGCCGGTGCTTGTTGTGGCCTTGCAGGAAAGCGAAAAGCCAAGGAAGGTACCCGCAAGCGTGATGGCGGGAAATACGCTGACCAAGGTGACGCCCGTGTATCCGGCTTCCGCGAAGGAAGCGAAGATTCAGGGCGAAGTGGTATTGCACGCGATCATTGATGAGAACGGCAAGGTGGAACAGGTTGCAGTGGTTAGTTCGCCGGATAATGCGTTGTCGAAGTCTTCCATCGATGCCGTGCGGCAGTGGATGTATAAGCCATACCTGCTGAATGGCAAGCCGACAGCGGTGGATACTACCATCAACGTGAACTTCACATTGGCACCATGAACCGTTGTTCCTTCTCTGTAGCGATGGCGGCGGTCTGTATTGCTCTTATGGGATGCAGCGCCGCGCATCGCGTGGATGCGCCCTCGATTCATTTGATGGAAGCTGCTGGCTATCCTGTGTTGACTTCCACTGCGGGCACCTCGCAGCAGTTGACGGTGCGGACGATGATTGCGCTGGGTGCGGCGTCCGGTGCGGATTGTTCGGTTTCGGGTAAGGTTTTTTCGCTGCAGCCTCCTGCTGTTGCAGGTGCATCACAGTGGACCGTGACGAGCCCCAGCGTGCAGGGATGGCAGGTGGCGGATACGGCATCGCAGCTTCGCGTGGAGTGGAGCGCGTTTGTTGCGCAGCTTGCAGAACGCAGACGTGCAGGATGCTTTCATGCGGGATGGAGCACGACTTCGCTGCAACAGACGATTGCCGATGCCATCCCTGTTCCCGCGGATGAAGCGTTGGTGTTGCGTTATGGATTCAGCGGCGAAGGGATTGCCGATTTGCAACCGGGGATGGTGTTGCAGGTGGAACGCAGTGTTCTGGGTGAGCGCAAGGGACGGCGTGAATTGCAGTCGTTGCAGGCGGATTATGAAGTGGTTGCCACGGACGATGGCGCGCGGCTGAAGCAGGTGCGTGCGGAGACGCTGCATATGAAGGAGCGGCCCGATGAGATCTTCGCCCTGGATCGGCTCACGCAGAATGCGACACATCTGCGGCTGCTGTTGCAGAATCTGACAGCGGGAACGTCGGCGCAGCGCCCACCGATTTTGCTGATGGGCAGGGAAGACGCGACGTTGCAGCGTGTGTCTGTGAGCATGGAGGCGCAGGGCTGCGATGCTGCGAAGAGTGTTGCCGGTGTGCAGTGTCTTACGTTTCACGAAGCAGTAAGCTTGTTGGTTGCCGTGAAGGTGAATCGCAAACCGATGACGTTTGCATTGGGAACAACGCTGGGTGTGGCGCTGGATACGCAAAGCATTAACCCTGCTACGGCGGCACTGCATCGCTCTTTGACTGGTGGACGTATGGCCGCAGTGATCTTTCCGCAGACGCGGGATGGCGTTTCCCGCATCGTGCTGCAGGGTGGGGATGAGATTGTTGGGAACAAGTTAGTTAAATAAGCTAACTTGTTGTACGTGAAGCCTCGAAGGACTTCCGTGAGGCATTCTCATGGGGTGAGAGGAATGCAGGTCCTTCGGCTTCGCTCAGGATGACGAACTTCGTTCGTTGGAGCTTCGCTGACGCACTGCGTGCGTATGATCGCGCTTTGCGCGGTGTCCGGGTTAGCTTTGCGAACCTGGGGCATCCATGCTGAATCTCTGCGCGGGCTTATGATCTGGCTCTTAACGTTCCGGGTGCAGGTTCATCTTCAGGAAGTCCACGTAGACAGGCCAGTCGGAAGGCACCATGCCGTGGCCGCCGTTGTGCATCTCGTAACTCAGGTCATGCAGGATGGGAACGCCTGCTGCAGGTAATACATCTGTGCCGAGGTCCTGCTTGCCGTAGAGGCGATAGACGGGGCCTGCGGCGACAGCGGCGAGGAACTCGCCTTTGGGGTCACTCCAAAAGTCGATGTTGCCGGTTTGCAGCAGCAACGGACGCGGTGCAACCAATGCGACGAGCATGTTGGCGTCCATCGGTGCCGTGTCCGGGAAGCCCGCGTAGTTGGCCCAGTTCTTTGCGAATTGATACGGATAGCGGCTGGGTGCGGTCATGTGCGCGATGGTTTCACCGTAGTTGCGATGGCTCAGCGCACCTCCACCTTCGCCACCACAGCTTGCAATCACAGCGGCGAATCGTTGGTCATGCGCGCCCGCCCAGAGTGCGGTTTTACCAAGACGTGAGATGCCGTGAACGGCGACCCGCTTCGCGTCGATGTCTTTGTCCGTTTCGAAGTAATCCTGTACGCGGCTCATGCCCCATGCCCACGCGGCGATGGAGCCCCACGCGTCACCGGGTCGGTCGTCGTTGTTCTTGATGTTTGTGGCGCGAATGCCATCGGGAACGCCAGCGGGATAGTCGGGGTCGATGTCGCCGTAATAGAAGGTGGCGATGCCGATGCCTGCGTCAAGAAAGATGTCCGCGTTCAGTTTGCCGAAGGCGCGCGTGGGCATTTCGCGCTTGCCGGTCTTCGGATTCCACACCTCAACAGGACGGATGCCGGGATCGTCAAAGGCCATCTGCGGCGCGCCGAAGTTGATGCTGAGCAGCATGGGGGCACGCTTCTTTGCGGCGACTTTTGTTGCGGGAAGGTATTCGACGAGGTTGATCTGTGGGCCGGTCTTTTCCTTGTTCAGCCAGATGACGACCTGTTTGCGGATGGCCTTGCCGTTGAGGGCAGGCGTCCCTTTATCGAAGACCTCGAAATTTTCACCTGCTGGCTTGCCCGGGGCAATGCCGAACTGCTGGGTTTCAAAGATGCGGACGATTTCCGGGCGACGTTTTGTTTCCCACGTCTTGATGTCGCGAACGGGTGTGCCGTCGGCCATTTTCAGCGCGTCTGGAAGCGTGTAGGTGCCGACTTTACTCTCGTCGTAGTTGACGGGAATACCTGCCACGTCTTCCGGCCTGGCCGGCGGTGTGGTGGCGGTGGCCGATGTCATGTTGGGGCCAGCCTGCGGTGTTGCCGGGGCGCTTTGTGCGTTTGCTGAGGCTGCGGCGAGAAGGACGGCAGTGAGCGCAAGGGGCAGACGGATAGCGAACGATGCACGGCGCAACGGAATACTCCAGGTGGGAAATTATGTACCGTCACACCGTAGGTTCACGCAACAACGGGCGTCAAGTGCCAGCCTGAGACATGGTATGAATTGCGAAGAGTTTTTCGACGCTGTGGGAGCATTCCCTCAGCGGCTGAAGCCGCACTTCTTCTTGCGACTCTACGGCAGGGCTGAAGCCCTGCCCTTCCGAAAGATGACGATCTTTGATCGTATGATCGCGCTTTTGCGCGATGCCCAGGTTAGCTTCGCGAACCTGGGGCACCCGGGTTTGTGGCTGTCACTGTGTTTAGGCTTGCTGGTGCGTGGGAAGAATGTAGGTTCTTCAGCTACGCTTCGCTTCGTTCAGGATGACGGTCTTTGACCGTATGAGCTTCGCCTTCGCGAAGCTGTTTCAGGATTGGTGGCTGGAAGAGGTCGGACGTGTCGTTGCGGGATGACGCGTCGGGATTCTTCGCTGCGCTCAGAATGACGATCTTCGATCGTATGATCGCGCTTTTGCGCGATGCCCAGGTTAGCTTCGCGAACCTGGGGCACCCGGGTTTGTGGCTGTCACTGTGTTTAGGCTTGCTGGTGCGTGGGAAGAATGTAGGTCCTTCAGCTCCGCTTCGCTTCGTTCAGGATGACGGTCTTCGATCGTATGATCGCGCAAAACGCGATGCCCCAGGTAGTTTCGCAAACCCGAGGCACCTCTCTTCGATAACGATGTTTGTCGCTTAACCCGCGAGCAGGCTGCCGATGAGCGATTTGCGCGATTCGCGTGGTGGTGGCGGTGCATCGTGCATGCGGCCATCACGTACGTAGAGCGTGCGATCAGCGATAGCTGCGGCTTCCGGGTTGTGCGTGATCATCAGCACGGTCTGGCCCAGCTCCTTGGAAGCGTGGCGCAGCATTTCGAGTACGGTTTCGCTGTTTTCCGTGTCCAGGTTGCCGGTGGGTTCGTCGGCCAGGATGATGGCGGGGCGGGTGATGAGAGCGCGGGCAATGGCCACGCGCTGCTGCTCGCCGCCGGAAAGTTCGCTGGGACGGTTGTCTAAGCGTGTCTCAATGCGGAGAAGCTCCGCAAGATGCTGCAGCAGGTTCTGATCCAGCAGCTTGCCGGTATCCGCAATGGAGTGTGCCAGTTCAATGTTGCCGCGCGCGGTGAGCGTAGGCAGCAGGTTGAAACGCTGGAAGACGAAGCCGATCTTCTGGCCACGTCGGCGGGTGCGCTCCGCGTCGGAGAGGGAACTGAAGTCTACACCGTCAATGGTGACGGAGCCGCCGGTGGCGCGTGTGAGGCCGCCAAGGAGGTAGAAGAGCGTTGATTTGCCGGAACCCGAGGGCCCGACGATGGCGACAAACTCGCCACGATCAATGGTGAAGGTGGCGTCGCGCAGCGCGTGCGTTTCGATCTTTCCGCTGCGATAAGTTTTTCCGAGTTGCTGTGCGACGATGATGGGCGGCATACCTCTTTCCAGTCTATCGCGGATGGGCGGCAGGCAGGCGTTGCCGCCATCCTGCTACCATTCGCCTATCCATGAATACGGCTTCTGCGGGGAACATGCATCCTGTTGCGCTTGCGGTTTTTTGTGTTGCGTTTGCGCTGGTAACGGTGGCGGGTTTTCTTGCCGCGAAATGGCGGCGTCCGAAAGAGGGCCTGCACTCGCTGGAGGAGTGGGGGCTGGGCGGGCGCTCATTTGGCACGCTGATCACGTGGTTTCTGCTGGGTGGCGACGTTTATACGGCCTATACCGTGATTGCGGTTCCTGCGGCGCTGTACGGCGCGGGCGCGCTGGGCTTCTTCGCCGTGCCGTACACCATCCTGATCTATCCGTACATGATGCTGGTGTTGCCGAAGCTGTGGACAGTGTGCCATCGCAATGGCTATGTGACGTTTGCGGACTTTGTGAAGGGGCGGTTTGAGTTTCGTCCGCTGACCGTGGCGATTGCCCTTACGGGCATCCTGGCGCTGATGCCGTACATTGCGCTGCAGCTGGTGGGCATGAAGGTGGCGCTGGCGGCGATGGGGTTGCGCGGCGAGTGGCCGCTGATTCTTGCGTTCCTGATTCTTGCGTTCTACACGTATTCGGCTGGACTGCGCGCACCTGCGATCATCGCCGTGGTCAAGGACATCATGCTGTACGTGATGGTGATTGCCGCCGTGATCTGGCTGCCATCGAAGCTGGGCGGATTCGGACATATCTTTGCGGTAGCGGCTGCGGAGCTGCCGAAGCATACGCCTCCCGGTGGAACGCTGTTGAAGGCAGGGCAGTTGCTGCCGTATTCGACGCTGGCAATTGGGTCTGCACTGGCGCTGATCCTGTATCCACATACGTCAACGGCGACGTTGTCATCATCCGGTCCGCAGACATTGCGACGGAATGCTGCGCTGCTGCCTGCGTACACGTTGATGCTGGGATTGCTGGCGCTGCTGGGTTATGTGGCGCTGGCTGCGGGTGTGAAGGCAGCGGATAAATCGGAAGTGATTCCGCTGTTGTTTCTGAACGGCTTTCCGGAATGGTTCGCGGGATTCTGTCTTGCTGCGGTTGCCATTGGCGCGCTGGTGCCTGCGGCGATCATGAGCATTGCTGCAGCGAACCTGTTCACGCGCAACCTGTGGGGCGAGTTTGTGCGTACGCCAATGACCGCGCAGAAGGAAGCGGCGCAGGCGAAGATCGTGTCGCTGGTGGTGAAGTTTGGCGCGCTGGCGTTTGTGCTGGAGACGCCCGGTTCTTACGCGATTGAGATGCAGTTGCTGGGCGGCATCTGGATTACGCAGTTGTTTCCCGCAGTGGTGTGCGGTGCATTTATGAAGCGTCGTGTGCTGCATCCGTGGGCCGTGTTTGCGGGCTGGCTTGCGGGTATGGTGTGGGGTTCGGGGATGGCCATTGCGCTGGAGTTCAAGGGCAGTGGCGTATATCCGCTGCATGTTTTCGGACAGACGTGGAGCATGTATGCGGCGATTCCTGCGCTGGTGCTGAATCTGGTGATCAGTTTTGGTTTGTCGCCGGTGTTTGCCCGGATGCGGCCGGTTGCTGTGAGTGCGTAGGGACGAGTTACAGTGACTTCCTGTTCCCTAAGTCAAAGCTCCAGGGAGTTGTCTCGTTCATCATTTTCCGATGGCTGACAATAAGACGGTGAGTTGGATTTCCTCTCCTTCTTCGCACGATTGAGTGGCTTCTTCTTCAAGCTCCTGCAGCAATGCATTCAGGCGACGAAGCTTTTTCTTGTCCGCCCGCAAGACGAAGAAGCGCACCATTGCATTTCGTTCAGCGCCAGTAAATCGCGCCTCACCGCTCGACACGGCACTGGAAAATGCTCGCGCTCCGGCATCTGCGACTCGTGTCCCGGCGCGCCCATAGGTTTCCCTGCCTTCCGGCGTCTTCACGGCTTCTGAGGAGGAGAACTGGTTGGCAACCATAGCGTAAACCGCCTCTGGCCTCCTTGTTCCTTTTTGCTCCGCTGCAACCCGAATCAGTCCGAGATTCTCCATCTGCTTCAAGTGATGGTAAAGAGCTGTCGCCGGGCGCCCCATGCGATGAGCGAGCTCGCGCGCCGTGGCCTGCTTATCCATTTCAAGCCGCTGAATGATGGCAAGCCGGATGGGAGACGTGAGACTTTCAAGCTGTTCCAGAGTAAGGACATGTTTTTTAGGCATCGTCAGGTCATTCCAAATAATTAAAAATATAAGTATATTTTAAATTATTCAGCAGAGGCGTGTACATGAGATTTTCAGTGTTGGTCCTGTTCCTTACTTGTTTTTTCCTGCCCGGGTACAGTCAATCCCAAACTTTGCAGAGGCCAGCGGCAAGATGGATAAAGGCCGATCAAGACATCCGTACTGCGATCACCCGTTACGATGTTCCGGGTGCCTCCATCATGGTTATTGAGCATGGGCGCATCGTATGGACCCATGCCTACGGAAAACGCGATATACAACACAATCTGGCTGTCCAGATGGATACACACTTCGAGATCGGCTCGATCACGAAGCAGTTTACGGCGGTAAGCATTCTGCAACTGCGTGATGCGGGCAAGCTGAAGTTAGACGATCCACTGTCTGTCTATCTACCGGATGCTCCACATGCAAAAGAGGTGACGCTCAGAAATCTGTTGACCCATACCAGCGGGTTGCACGATTATCTTGACGGTCCTCCCGCAGAGATTGATCGCCTTGCTGCTCTTCCCATCAGCTACCATGATCTGCTCTCACGCGTGGCTGCCATGCCTTTGGACTTCCCGCCAGGCAGCCAGTGGTCCTACTCCAACACGGGGTATCTCTTGCTTGGCAAGGTGATTGAGGTGGTTTCCGGTGAGCCATATCGGGATTACATCCAGCAGCGCATCCTGAACCCTCTCGGAATGAGGAACACTTTTACAACAGCCGATGAGAGCCATCTCCCCAACATGGCGATTGGATATCGCCATGAGAACGGAGTGCAGGCAATCGCTCCGTTCATCGACCCCAGTTGGGGGTCGTCCGCTGGCTTCCTGATCAGCACCCCGGAGGATCTCAGCCGCTGGGATGCAGCACTGCACGGTGGAAAGGTTGTTTCACCGGCTAGTTATCGCGAGATGACAACCGCCTTTATGACCACGAAGAATGGAAGCGCCGATTATGGTTTTGGACTCTTTGTGGATTCGATGTATGGACAACCGAGAGTTGGTCATACGGGCGGAGCGCAGGGGTTCACCGCAGCCGATGAGTATTTTCCCGAACAAGATACGCGAATCATTGCGCTGACCAACTCAGGCGACAAGACCCCCGAAGCCGGAGAGACACTCACCAACATCGTCTTTGCGGATCTTTATCCCTCTATCGCAGCCAATGCCCTGAAACCGGCAACGGAAGAGAACAGCCTGGTGACACAGGCGGCCGGTGCCGCATTCCGTGAGCTCCAAACAGGGGCGAACTACATGCACTTTAGTTCCAGGCTGAAAGACAAATTTGCCCACGGTTCAGGTGAGAAGTTTAAGACGAGTCTCTCTCCGTATGGACCAGCTTCTGCCGCGATATTTCGACACACTCGCCTGGAGGGAGGCTACCAATGGTACGACTACCTGATCTTGTTTGGACCAGGAGTCTCCATTCCTTTCAGCGTGAGGATGGATCAGGATGGTGTAGTTGCGGGATTTTCTATCGGATGAGGTGGGCTGCTCAAATGTCAACTCCGATCTATTCAAAACAGGATGGGATTGTTATTCCTGACAGCGGAAGCGAGCAGTGAGCGTAGAGCGCCCCTGACATTCCGATCTATCGTCATTCGCTAAGCCATCGTTGCTAGTTGTCAGATGGTTTTTCAACGTGGTCTATGACAAGCAGGCGGACTGGACCTTTGGCTGGTTGCAGCTTGAGGCCAAGCTGTTCCTGGATCGCGGTAAAGATGTCCGGGGTGTTCTGCTCGGAAATGTCTGGACGAATCGCAGCGGACTCTGGTGTCCATCGCAGTTCGACGTCGTAGTGTCCCGACAGGTTTGTCATGTCCACGACGGGTTTGGACAAGAGCCAGGATAGGCTTGCTGCGAACTCGCTGGACGACAGCTTGTAACCCTTTGTGTAGCCGGTGTGGTTCTCCAGGTCACCGCAGGGCGCATCATGGGGAATGCCTTCAGGATGAGAGAAGGGGCGAGGGCAGTCTGTTTTCACGACAGACTCTCGCAGTTTGCCCGGCTTTGTAACCACAAGGTTGTAGACAGGCTGCTCCCTCATCTCCCAGTGGTATTTGAGTTGGAAACAATCTTCCAGAACGCCCTGAAGCATGAGAGGGATGTCGTCGAAGTCGTGGGCTTCAGCGGGCTTTGCGTTCAGGTCATACCCTGCGGATCTGATCCAATCGGGACCGCCGGAAATCTGGTAGGGCTGCAGCTGAAAGGCGTAATGGATGAGCATCCACAGGGAGCTATTGTCGGAGGTGAATCGTCCGTCAGGATATGCCTGAAAGTTGTTGAAGTTCCTGCGATCGCCCGGGTCGTGGGCCCGTACAGAGGCAACTTCGAAGGAAGGCCGTTTTGTATTGGCGTGGGAGGTCGCGGTCTGCCCCATTGCAACGACCGAGATGGGCGCAACCAGCATGGTCAAGGCGAGAAGCTTCCTGACCGGATGCATCCACTCGAACATGTTGCTCTCTTCTCAGAAAGAACGATTGATTAAAAGACCTTGAAGTGGATGGTCAGGTACTTCTTCGGATCGCTGCGGATGGTGTTCACCAGCATCTGCGAATCGACGGCGAGCTTATCCAGGTTGTGATACAGCGCAGGATCTTTTACGAGCAGACCGGCCGTGCCTTCACCCTTGTTGATGCCGGACAGAAGGCTGTTCAGATTGGTGACGGTGTCGTTCAGCTTGCCTGCAAAGGCCGGATCCTTTGCGAGCAGGCCGAGCGCGCCCTTTCCTTGATCGGCCTCAGCCAGCAGGCTGTTCGCGTGGGCCAGTGTGGAGTTCAGGTTGTTGTACAGGGCATCGTCATGCAGCAGCTTACCTGCGGAACCTTTGCCAGCAGCCAGGTCATCCACAATTCTGTTCAGTTTGGCTGTGGCCTGGTCCAGGTTGTTATAGACGTCATCGTCATGCAGCAGCTTGCCGACGGACCCCTTGCCGTTGTTCAGATTCACTTCCAGCGTGTGCAGTTCTTCAATGGTGGCGTTGGCGCGCTTGTAGAGCGTGTCGTCGTAGATGAGTCCGCCGACGGAACCCTGACCGGAGGCGATCTTGTCCACGATGCGATCCAGCTTGGCCAGGATAACGTTCAGGCTTTCAATGGTGCCCTGGCTGGATTTCACCACGTCCTGCAGGTTCGGGGTCTCCAGCGTTTTCAGCTCCGCATGATCCTCCACCATGGGACCATTGGCAGTCTGGCTATTCAGATCAATCACCGTGTCGCCGAGCACACCCACGGTGGAGAGCGATGCACGCGTGTCCAAATGCAGGTCTGGCTGGAACTTACCGTCGATACGCATGACCACCTGGATGGGTGTCAGCTTGCGCTTGGGGTCATGCACCACGTTGACGGATTTGACGGTGCCGATGGTGACGCCCTGCAGGTTGACGGCGGCGCCTTCCTTCACGCCCGCGGCATTTTCAAAGTAGGTGTAGAGGGTCAGCTTGCGAGAGAACAAGCCCAGTCCCTGCGCGCTGGTCATAAAGAAGAGGAGCGCGATCAACAGGGATAGCGACACCATGACCACAATGCCCACCTTCAGTTGCGACCACTTCACTTCACTCTGGCTGGGCATGCGTGCGGGGCTACTCCTAAATAGATCAATCATGTGCGGGGCATGTGCGTACCCCGGACCAGATCATTCCAAACGAAAGCTTACGGTAAATGGATGCAGTTCCTGCAACTTTCGTTTCAAAACGTCGGCAGGCTCTCCAGAACTACCTGTGCAATGGCCAGGTCGCGGCCATGGGACAGGCTGAGATGCGCTGCGGTCACTCCCATGGTAGCGGCTCTTTCGGCTGCGCGGCCATGAAAGAGCATCGTGGGACGTCCGCCGGAAAGATGTGCCACTTCGATCTCGCGCCAACTCACGCCGCGGGCAATGCCAGTGCCGAGAGCTTTTGCCCCGGCTTCCTTGGCGGCAAAGCGCGCTGCAAGGCTTTCTGCGCAGTTTCTCTTGCGCATGCAATAGGCGATTTCGCGTGGTGTGTAGATGCGATCCAGAAAGCGTTCTCCGAATCGATCCACGGAATCCTGAATACGCGAAATTTCAGTCAGGTCAACGCCCGTTCCAATGATCAAGAGAAAATTCCTTCCATACCCTTATGAGACATCAGAAGAGCACTTTCCGATAGAGGCAACTGTTCTGCAACAGGGCAGTGGAGGCCATCACGAGGGCTGATGAGCAGGCCGATATGCCTGTTGTGAGTGATCCTGCAAGACAACCCGAACTGCGACTGCGCGGTTTTACCTTCCTGGAACGAAATGCACTGATACCGGAGCTGGGGGTGTCGATTGACCACGCCGGGGGATGGGTGCTGGACCGCAGGACGCTGGATGCCAATTCGCTGGAACTGGTGATGGAGTCCCGAGCCGCATCGTTGCCGGATGTGTATGGAGCGCTGCTGAGTAGCGGTCTGGAACTGACCCGCGACAGCCATCGTGCGCTGGCACAGCGATGCCTTTGCAGCCAGTACCTGCCGCTGCGACGTGGAGCGATGGGCATTGTGCTGATGTATGTGGAGATCCAGTTTCTGGAGCAGTCGGCGCAGCCTTTGGACATGGTCCAGGTTCTACCTTTGAAGAGTGCCGTCGCCTGATTCTTTGCCATTTCCGTTGCTGTGAAGGCAAGATGGAGACCAGATGGATTCGGTTCGGTTGGATAAATGGCTGTGGGCGGCGCGCTTCTTTAAGACGCGTGCGCTGGCGGTGAAGGCGTGCGAGCTGGGCAGGATCAAGCTGCGTGACCAGCCGGTGAAACCTGCGCGCGAAATCAAACCTGGCGACGTGTTGCGCGTCACCAACGACGGCGGTACGTTCACCGTGGATGTGCTGGCGCTAAGCGATGTGCGCGGGCCTGCGGCGGTGGCACAGACGCTTTATCGCGAGACGGAAGAAAGCGTGGCCGCTCGTAAGCGCGAGGAAGAGGCGCGGAAGATGAATCCGTGGTTCGAAATGGATCGCTCCGCGAGGCCGACGAAACGGGATCGCAGGGACCTGAGCCGTTTGCGCGGGCGGTAAGGACGTCACGCTTGAGTTCGTCATCCTGAGCGAAACGAAGTGAAGTCGAAGGACCTGCTTTTCCTTTCAACCCACAAGGATATTTCCGGAAGCATTGGGGCTATACCGAAGTTATCCATGAACCGTGTAGAGGGCACAGAAGAAAGCAGGTCCTTCGGCTTCGCTCAGGATGACGGACTTCGTTCGTATGAGCTTTGCCTTGGCGGGATGACGGACGTTTTCTAACGCAATCAAACTTACAGCAGCACGCCGGGATGCGCGTGGAGCCAGTAAAGAATCACTGCGCCCACAATGATGCGGTAGATGGCGAAGATAGCGAAGCCCCGGGTGCGCACCCACGACAGGAACCACGCCACCACCACGTAGGCCACCACAAACGAAACGGCCATGCCGATGATGAGGACGATCCAGCGTTCCGGTCCCATCACCAGCGGTGTGAGAGCCTCTGCGCCCTGTGCTGCGATGTCCTTTGCGCTGGGATGGATTGCCTTCAACAGCGAATAACCGGTGGCGGCCATCATGGTCGGAATGGAGAGCAGGAACGAGAACTCCAGCGCGGCGGGGCGATCCATGCCCACGATCTGACCCGCGGCAATGGTGCTCATGGAGCGCGAGGTACCGGGTACAACGGCGGACAGCACCTGGCAGATGCCGATCCAGATGGCCTGCGGCAGGGTCATGTCCTCCACATGCGTGGTGGAGGGTTCGCGGCGCGATGCCCAGAAATCCACGGCCCACATGATGATGCCGCCGATAAGCAGCGCCAGTGCGATGACCGTCATGTTCTCAAGGTTCTCGCCGATCTTTTTCGTCAGCAGCTTTGCCGGCAACGCCGTGCAGACGAAGGCGATGAGCGTGAGCGAGATGGGGTGCGTCAACCATGTCTTGTCGCCACGTTCGCCCTGCGGGAAGGTGTGGAAATAACGCACGATGCGCAGCAGGAAGAAGAGCAGCAGCGCCAGGATGGCTCCAAGCTGGATGACGATGGTGTACATCTTCCAGAACGGGTCGGCCAGCGGGATGTGCAGCAGCGCTTCGGTGATGCGAAGGTGCGCGGTGGAACTGACCGGCAGGAACTCGGTGAGGCCTTCAACGATGCCAAGGATGATGGAAAGAATGTATGCGTTCAAAGGGCCTTCACCAGCGGTTTAGTCGCGGTCACTGCCGTAAATGGCAATGCCTTGCTCCACTCTGTATACCAGACTGATGGCCCGAATCGTGTAGTCACTGTTGGGGAAGTTCTGTACCAGACGGTCACGAAGCTGGTGCACGCGCTGCGTTGCGACGTCTGCCTTCTTCTTGTTTTCTTCCGCCGAGTACATGGTCACCAGCACGCCTTGACGATAAGCGGCGTTCCAGAGCGCCTCGGCGGTCCTGGGGCCGTCTGGGAAAGCGTCGGCGTATTTGGCGTACAACTCGGTTTCGCGTTCCGGGCATTTGGTCAGGCCCTGCCAGTCGCCGCAGATTTTGATGTCCAGCAGATCGAAGGCGGCCAGCGCAGGATATTTGCCGGTGCCGGTCTTCACGATGCGCTCCAGGTCTTTCTGATAGAGCTTTGGACGCATGTTGGGGTCGGGGTCTTTCCACGACGGCAGAGTGGAAGCGTCAAACTTCGCTTCCTGCCAGCGGACGTCGGCGGAGCGCCATTGTGCTTCGGGAGCTAGCGGCGACGAAGGGAAGTATTCGTAGACGCGGCGATAGAGCAGGTAAGCCGAACCGACGGCGGTCTTGGGTGCATGCGGTTCGCTGGCAGCGGCTTCCCAGGTGGCGGCCGCGCCGAAGATCAGCTTGTCGCCGTTGGGTGTGGCGGAGGTTACGATGCCCTTGCCCTTGATCCAGCCGGAGCGCGGGATGCTGCCTTCGTCGGTGGAGAACTCCGGTTCGTCGTCTGTTTCGGAGCGCTCCTGGATATCGGTGTTTGCGAAGATGGACACCCACGGGCCGCTCTTTTCATTCACCACGATCTCGTGTCCGGGCGTGACCGTGCTGACGCGCTGCGAGTTGGCGTCGGGCGCGACATAGACATCGGCCGTATGCAACACCACGCCGCGTCGGGCGTCAGGCGCGACCTGTTTTTGTGCCAGGGCGACGGTCGGAAGAGTGAGGCAAAGTGCAACGACAAACTTGCGCATACGTTTTCTTAGACGACGATTATGCTTCGACGGTCAGCAGTTCTTCCTTCAGAGCAGGGTCAATGTTGCCGCCACTGACCACGACGACGATCTTCTTCGCTTCCGGCAGGCGATCGCTGTGGAACAATGCTGCGGCCAGCGTAACCGCACCGCTGGGTTCGGGAACGATATCTGTGGCCAGCAGCAGGACGCGCGTGGCCTCCAGAATTTCGTCTTCCGTGACGGTGACGATGCCGTCCACGAATTTCAGGATGTGCTGGAAGTTGCGTTCGCCCAGGCTTTGTGTGCGCAGGCCGTCGGCAATGGTGCGCGTGGTCTCACTGCCGGGCCATTCGATGAGTTCCTTCTTGTAGAAACTCTCGGTGGCATCACCGGCAAGCTCCGGTTCGCATCCCCAGACTTTGGCGCTGCTGCCGGAAAGCTTGATGCCAGAGGCGACGCCGCTGAGCAGACCTCCGCCGCTGACGGGCGAGAGTATAAGGTCGGCGTCGGCGGCTTGTTCGGCAATCTCAAGTCCGCAGGTAGCCTGTCCGGCAATGATGTATGGATCGTCATACGGCGGCACCATCACGTAGCCGTACTGCGCGACGAGCTCTTCAGCTTTCTGTTTGCGTTCGCTGCTGGCAGGGCCTACAAGGACAACTTCGCCGCCCAAAGCCTTCGTGGCTTCGCGCTTGTTGATGGGTGCAGATTCCGGCATGACGATGACGGCCTTTGCACCCATTGCGCGGCCTGCATAGGCGACACCCTGCGCGTGGTTGCCGCTGCTGTAGGTAATGACGCCGCGGCTGCGCTCTTCATCCGTGAGCGAGGCGACCTTGTTGTACGCGCCGCGCAGTTTAAAGCTGCCAATGGGCTGTTCGTTCTCAGCCTTCAGCCAGATTTCGCTGTGTAGCGGAATGTCGAATCCGGCGGCGGCCATGCGCTTTGGATCGAGCCGGTAAAGGCCTGTGCGGACACAGGTTCCGGCGATGCGTTCGCGTGCAGCGTGAATGTCGGCAAGAGTGATGAGCGGCTCACTGGGCATGGGACTATTGTCGCGCATTTGCGGTGGGTGCAAGAAAACAAGCGAATTGGCGGACGATTCGGTATCCTAAAGAACAGGTTCGCGAGACGTTTCACCCATAACTTTTGAGCGAGTCTCTCATCGAAGCAGGAGCACAATGCAGCAGCGCGTCAAACTCGAACTGCCGGAGGGGAAGAGCAATCTTCTTCTGCACTCGTGTTGCGCGCCGTGTTCTGGCGAGGTGATGGAGACGATGGTCGAATCGGGCATCCGCTTCTCGCTGTTCTTCTATAACCCCAATATCCATCCGCGCCGCGAGTATGAACTGCGCAAGGAAGAGAATGTCGACTTCTGCAAGAAGATGGATATCCCGTTCATTGATGCGGACTACGACATGGACAACTGGTTCGCGCGCGTGAAGGGCATGGAGAATGAACCGGAGCGCGGTATCCGATGTACGGAATGCTTTGAGATGCGCTTCGAGCGCACGGCGCTCTACGCGGCGGAACATGGTTTCGACATCATCTCCAGTTCGTTGGGAATCTCTCGCTGGAAAGACTTCAAGCAGGTGACGGGTGCAGGCGTAAAAGCTGCCTCACGCTATGCGGAGTTACAGTACTGGGAGTACAACTGGCGCAAGGGCGGCGGGGCATCGCGCATGATCGAAATCAGCAAGCGCGAAAACTTCTACCAGCAGGAATACTGCGGCTGCGCTTACTCGCTGCGCGATACCAATCTGGTGCGCATCTCCAATGGGCGTGAGCCGATTCGTATGGGTGAGAAGTTTTACGGCATGGAGTAGTGAAAGCTTTCCGGGTTTCTGCTGCTGTGCTTTCAGCAAATTCAATTCCAGTAACCCAGTGAATCAATCGTAAAATCATCCCGAAGTCATTCCCGGTAGACGAGGTAAGTATGGCCACCGAGGTTTCCCGACGCACCTTCTTAGCTGGTATCGCTGCGACCGGTGTCGTCGCAAAGACAGCAGGCGCACAGGTAGCAAACGGGATGAGTCCCGATGCAGCGTTGTCGAGGCTGATGGAAGGCAATCGCAGATTTGCCAAGGATCAGCTCACCAGCATTGAACAGGACCTGAAGCTGCTTAAGGAACACACGGTGGACAAGCAGGAACCGTTTGCAGCTGTGCTCTCCTGCTCGGATTCACGCGTACCCGTGGAGCTTGTGTTCGACCAGACGATTGGTCACATTTTTGTGGCACGTGTTGCGGGGAACATCATCAACGCTGAGATTATTGGTAGTCTGGAGTATGGAGCGGCGGTGCTCGGCGTGAAGATGCTGCTGGTGATGGGCCATGCGAACTGTGGTGCTGTTAAGGCAGCGCTGGCAAAGAAGCCTGTACCGGGGCAGATTGCTTCACTGTATTCCCATCTGGAGGCGGCCGTGGCGTCGGCAGGTGGCGGCGTAGAAGAGACCATCAAGAAAAATGCTGTCATACAGGCCAATCTGCTGGCAAAGACTTCGACCGTGCTGGCTCCGATGGTGAAAGAAGGCAAGCTGAAAATTCAAGCTGCTTACTATGACGTGGGCACAGGTGTGGTGACGCTGCTCTGACAAGGTCGTTTAGTCATTTTCCGGTAGCAACACGATGACCAGCAGAATGCCTTCGATGGTCACCATGCGAAAGGCTGCTTCCTGTCCGTTCCATATTCTTGATTGCCACATCAGGAACCACTCCGCACCTATTTCCAGAAACGCCACCAGCCACAGCAGCATGCCTGCTGTAAGCGCTAGGACACCGACCGCTCGCGCCTGCGAGAAGACCTGCGGTGTGGCGTTGCGCGCACGGAACATGGCCACTGCAGCCCGCCAGCACAGCATCATGTTCAGTGCTTCATACGCAATGATGCCAAGATAAAAGACCAGGTGCATCCATGCGGGATGCAGTGCGCGCCACATGCCCCTGTTGCCCGGGAAAGTGGTGTCCATGTCCAGTACGTGATGCACGAACTGATAGTTCGATTGGGAGTCCGTGATGTTATTGAAGACCACCAGCGTAAAGAAGAACGCCATGGCAGCCATCAAGACGGATTTGGCAAGCCGGACAGTGGGCGTGAAGTGCAAGGAATGGCATCCTGGATCGTCGTGGTGCAATTGAGAATCAGATCATATCGCTACGGCTGATGCGCCATGCGTAAAACTTTGAATGAACTTCATTATTGGAATGAGCGGAACGTCTGCGATAAATGCGAAGGCGACCCTTGCGGGCCGCCTTTTGTGTTTGTGGATGTGTTTAGAAGTTGCGAGCGTAGGTATCTCTTGGTAAGCCGGATTGCCGTGCGCGGTTGCGGAGTGCGAATGCGCTGGAGGAATCCAGCGGGCCGCCCAGTGCGACGAAGTAGGGTGCGTGACCGGTGGGGGAGAAGACCTGCGGCTGCAGGTTCATGTACTTCTGCTGGAGTTGCAGGGCTTTGGCCTGCGCCTGTTGCTCGTGGTTATACGTGTAAGCGATCACTCGCCAGCCTGCTTGTGCTGTTGAGCTGAGCAGCGACGTCGTTGCAGAAGGTGCAGCCGCGCTGGCGGTGGATGGTTGTGGTGCGGGTTGTGTTTCAACAGGCGCTTGCGCAACCACGGCAGCGTGGGCTTCTTCCGGTGTTGACTCGCTGTTGTGGAAGGTCATCCACAGCACAAAGGCGAGCGTTGCTGCGAGCGCGCCGGAAATCGAGTAGGCTTTGCGGCTGATGGGACGCGGCATGAGCGGGCGCAACCGCTGAAACATGCCGGAAGCAGCGGATTCTGTGCCCGCCTGATACCGTGGTTCATTGCGCAGGCTGCCGAGGCCGACGTCGAACGGATCTTCTGACTTCGCTGCGGATGGTTGTGTGCGGCGTGGTTCCGGTGCAGCAGCTTTCGCTGGTTCTTTGCGGTTTGCCAACTGTCCCAGTACAGCATCGGGAGAGTTCGCAACTACCTGCGGAGGTGCCTGCGGCTTTACAGTGCTGGGTGCCTCGCTTGCGGCAGCAGCAGTGGCAACGGGCGCTGGTTTTGCGATGGGTGCAGGCTTCTGGCTGTTCAGAATGTCGATCACACCCTGTGCTGTCACTGTGCCGTCGAGCGCGTTGGGAATGATGCGGTCCATGGGACTGGGCAGCTTCCTCGCGGATGATCCTTGCCATTCCAGTGCAAGGCAACGTAGCAGCAGCAGGCCCAGGTCGCGAATGTCGCGCTTGCGCAGTTCCTCACGTGATTCGGGGGTGTCCGCTTCAAAATCGCCGATGCATTCGCGGACGCAGTCACTGCGCAGCTTCACCACTTCGCCGTGCGCGTAGACGTTGGAGGCATCCACGTGCTCATGGATCAGTTCGGCGTCGTGGAGTGCGGCAAGCGCGCCTGCCACTGCCTCTGCCACTTCCTTTGTTTCATCGAGTGTCAACGCGCGGTCACGCAGCACGTCCGCCAGGCTGGCATCGATGGGTTCCAGCAGGCAGCAGGCCAGTGGGACACCGTCAAATGTGATCTGCCCGGAGTGCTTGATGGCCTGCAGGTTGGCGTGCGTGACAGCAGAGATTTTTCGCCATCGGCCAACGAGTTCACTTTCATCAAAGTGCGACTCGGTCAGGCGCAGCAGAGCTGGCTGGCCATCGGGCGTGGTGGTGCTGAAGAAGGCGCTACGACCCTCCGAGCGGAGTAGCCGGAGAATGGGATAACCGGCAATAACATTGCCTTCGTATTCGGTCCATAGGTGCATACGTCACGATCCTGCGAGTGAAGTCTCAAGGGATCGTCTGCACGTTATTCACCAAAGCGAATCGATAGTATTCATGCGGTATTTCGTTTGGTCTGCTGTATTCGATCAGGAAATTCCTGCCGGCATTTCGTCAGGTTTGGGAAGATAATCGGCATCTTTTGAGATACTGCGTCACCTGCCGCCTTCGTATTTCGTGAACATTGCTTATGCTTCGGTGAAAGAAGAAAGTCTCTCACTCAACTTGCTACCCTGAAGATCCACACAACCGAGAACCAGGTGTAGCAGGGTAAATAGAAATGCCGCCACGAATCTTCGAGGCGGCATTTCATTTTTAGCGACGAGATTGATCAAATTTCCAGAATCACCGGCATAATCATGGGTCTGCGCTGGGTGTTTTTCTGGATGTAGCGCTTCAGGTCTGCGCGGATTTTTTCCTTGATCAGCATCCAGTCGCGCTTTTCTTCTGCGCTGCTCTCTTCCAGCGTGCGGCCGATGATGTTGCGGGCGTCGGACATGATGCCTTCTTCGTTCACGGCGAAGCCGCGCGTTACGATCTCTGGCGGTCCGGCCTGCTTGCCCGTCATCTTGTCGATGGTGATGATGGCCAGGACGAGGCCTGCTTCGCTCAGATGGCGGCGGTCGCGGATGATGATGTCTTCGACGACGTCGGCCGTGGAGCCGGAGTCGATGAGGATGCGTCCGCTGGCGACTTTGCCGGTCTTCTCGATGGTCTGGCCTGTGAGTTCCAGGACTTCGCCATCTTCAATGAGCATTGCCTTTTCCGGAATGCCGGTGCCTACGGCGATTTCAACGTGCTGCGTCAGGTGGCGATAGTCTCCATGGACGGGCACGAAGAACTTGGGCCGCAGCAGGTTGATCATCAGTCGCAGTTCTTCCTGCGATGCGTGGCCGCTGACGTGGATGAGGCCGCTCTTGCCGTCGTCGTGGATCACCTTGGCCTTGCGACGGTAAAGATGGTCGATGACGTTGTAGATGGGCTTTTCGTTGCCGGGGATAACGCGCGAGGAGAACAGCACGGTGTCGCCGGGTTCAATGCGGGCGTGCTTGTGGTTGTCCACGGCGGCGCGGCTGAGCGCGGACATGGGTTCGCCCTGCGTTCCGCTGATGAGCACGCAGACCTGTTCCGGCGGCAGATCCTTGATCTGGCCGCTGTGGATGAGGAGGCCCTGCGGCGGATCGATGTAGCCCAGATCCATGGCGATTTCCGTGGAGTTGTCCATGGAGCGGCCAATGAGCGCGACCTTGCGGTTGTGCTTGTGGGCCAGTTCCATCGCCAGCTTGATGCGATGGATGGACGACGAGAAGCAGGAGAAGAAGAGGCGCTTCTCTGTGCGCGCAAAGATTTCGTCCAGCCGCGGCTTCACGGCCAGTTCGCCGGGGGTGTAGCCGGGGCGGTCGCAGTTGGTGCTGTCCTGCAGCAGAAGGAGGACGCCTTCCTTGCCCAGTTCCGCGAAGGAGTGCAGGTCAAAGGGCTTACCGTCGGGCGAACTGAGGTCGATCTTGAAGTCGCCGGTGTGGACGACGATACCCACGGGGGTGCGGATGGCCAGCGCCACGCAGTCCACCAGCGAATGAGTGACGCGGATGGGCGAAATCTTGAACGGCCCCAGGACGAAGCTTTCGCCGGGCAGCATCTCGACCAGGTCGGCGTCGTCCAGCAGCTTGTGCTCTTCGAGCTTGCCTTCCACGTAGGTCAGCGTGAACTCTGTGCCGTAGACGGGCACGTTCAACTGCGACAGGATGCGCGGCAGGCCGCCGATGTGGTCCTCGTGGCCGTGCGTGAGGACGATGCCGCGGACCTTGTCGCGGTTTTCCAGCAGGAAGGTGATGTCTGGCACAACGATGTCGACGCCGAGGAGGTCGTCTTCAGGGAACATCAGGCCGGCGTCAATGACGACAATGTCGTCCTTCCACTGGATGGCCATGCAGTTCATACCGAACTCGCCCAGGCCGCCCAGCGGGATTACTCTCAGTGTTTCGTTACCCATGGACTTTCAGGTTAGCACCTCAGGTTGTTGCCGATGCCCCTTTTGCAGGGGATTCCGGTCTGACGAACAGTGCAAAGCCCGGCTTTGGAGCCGGGCTTTGAGGGTCTTTGGAAGGATTTAGTTGACCGATTTAGCGCAGCAGGTCTTCCAGAGCGAGCGAAAGTTCGGTCTTTTCGTCTCGGTACTTCACGATGATGGGGGTGTAGACGCTGAGGCCTTCCACACCGGGTTTGGTGATGGCGCGCGAACCGGGGACGACAACCGCGCCCGCCGGGATGATGAGTGGGGTGTCTGCCGTGGCCTTGATAACGATGTTATTCACCACGTCATAGACCGGTGTGCCGCGGGTCAGGATGGTTCCGGCGGCCAGAACGGCCTTGCTGCGTACGATGGTTCCTTCGTACACGCCGGTGTTTCCACCGACCAGAACGTCGTCTTCAATGATGACGGGCGTCGCGTTGACAGGTTCCAGAACGCCGCCGATCTGGGCTGCGGCAGAGAGATGAACGCGCTTGCCAATCTGCGCACAGGAGCCGACCAGGGCGTGCGAGTCGACCATGGTGCCTTCGTCGACGTAGGCACCCACGTTGACGTAGGCGGGCGGCATCATCACCACAGATTTCGCAAGGTATGCGCCGGCGCGAACGCTGGAACCGCCGGGAACCACGCGGATGCCCTGTTCCGCGGTAAAGGTGCGCGCGGGGTAGGTGTGCTTGTCGACGAAGGAGCCTGCCGCCATCTCAATCAGGTTGCCGAGGCGGAAACCAAGCAGGATGCCGCGCTTGACCCATGCATTGACCTTCCAGCCAATGGGACTGGTGGCGTCTGGCTCGGCGGAACGGAGCGTCCCGGCTTCCAGCGCGTCGCGGAGTTCGTTGAAGGCGATAAGAGAATTCGGGTCTGCGGCAGCGGATGCGCCAAGAGAAAACGCATGTTCGATGCGCTGTTCCAGATCATTCAAAGGCATAGGGAAAGTTTACCAAGCAGAAAGAAGCGGGCCATCGCCGTGAAGACGATGGCCCGTTGTAATTGCCCAGAGAATGAGTTTTAGTGATGGCCGTCGTGTCCACCGCCACCGCCGGGATGGCCGCCACCGCCGCCGGGACCACCGTGACCGCTGAAGCCCGGTGCGTGCTCGCCTTCTGGCCCATGCGGTGCGTTGCCGATGTGGCCACGTCCGTCGCGTGCTTCATTACCGTGGAAGTTGTTAAACGGTGCTGCGCCACGACCGGGCAGTGGTCCACGATAGCCGTAGTGTGGGTCATAGCGGTTGTCCACGTGGCCGTAGAAACCGTGTGGTCCGTGGAACCACGGGCCCGCACCGATGAAAATGCCGCTGGCGAACCAGTCCGGGCCGTAATAGCCATATGGTGCGCAATCATAGGGTGCGTAGTCAAAGTAGCCGTAAGGGCAGACGGGTGCGGGGCCGATGTTGACGCCGACAGAAACCTGCGCGTGATCCGTGCTGGGAGCAGCCAATGTCAGGGCGGCGATGGCCACCGCAGACAGGCTAAAGGTTTTCCAGGAAGCCATGATGTATAACTCCTCTCGCTATCGTTTGATAGCAGAGGAAGAACGCTTCGTTGTGGCGTCATTCTGAGCCAGCAGATGTTTTAAAGCAGGTTGAGCTCAGCGGCGATATCGCGAAGTTGTGCACGGGTCTTTTCGCCAACGGGGATCATCGGCAGACGAAGCGCGTCGCCTGCAATGCTCTTCATCTCTGCCAGCAGCGCCTTGGTGGGCGCAGGATTCGGTTCGGCGAAGAGGATCGTGTTCAGCGCGTGAACCCGCTTTGCAGCTTTGAAGGCGGCCTCGCGATTGCCGGAAAGCGCAGCAGTTATGACTGCCTTTACTTCCCTGGGAGCAACATTCGAAGCCACAGAGATCAGCCCCACGCCACCACCCGCGATGATGGGCAGTGCCAGGTAATCGTCACCCGAGAAGACGGCAAAGTTCGCAGGCTTGATGGTGAGCAGTTCGCCGATCTGTGCAAGGTTGCCGCTGGATTCCTTGATGCCGACGACGTTCTGTAACTCCGCCAGACGCACGACAGTTTCCGGAAGCAGGTTTGCGGCGGTGCGTCCGGGGATGTTGTAGAGCAGCACCGGCAGCGGCGCAACGGCGTCCGCGATAGCCTTGAAGTGCAGATACTGGCCCTGCTGCGTTGGCTTGTTGTAATACGGGTTGGCGGTCAGGATGCCGCTCAGGCCTTGGATCTTTGCAATGCGTCGTGCGCGCGCCACGGCTTCGCGTGTGCTGTTGTGCGTGCATCCGGCCACAACGGGGATGCGTCCGGCAACAGCTTCAATCGCAGTGGCGATAACTGCATCGGTCTCGTCTTCGGTGAGTGTGCTGGCTTCGCCGGTAGAACCGCAGGCCACCAGGAAATCGACGCCGCCTGCGATCTGCTTCTCCACCAATTTCTTCAGCGAGGCGTGATCGACGCTCTCGTCTGGGTGAAAAGGGGTGATGATCGCAGTGCCGAGTCCGTGAAAAATTGCAGGTTCCATGCCACTGTTGAGTGTATCGCGAACAGTGGCAAAACCACGCCGGTTAGTCACACCGATTGAGGTAACGGATGCCACCCTCGGGGTGCCGTGTGCCGAACTTCGGTGCAATCCAGATCAGCGTCACGATCAGGTTTAGCGCAAGCGACAGGATCGGCTTGTAAAACGCCATGGGGATGGCGGCAACGTAAAGCACGATGCTGGTTGCGTGTTTGATGGCCTCGCTGACGTCCGCTTTGGGAATCTGCTCGCCCAGGCGTTTTCTCAGATTGTCGACGGCTGCACGCAGCAGGAAAAATCCCATGCCCGCAAGCAGCATGATGCCCGCATAGAGCGCAGTTGAGAACGAGTCGAAGTGGTGCTCCTCCACGTAATCCGTGAAAAAGGGTACGAACGAAACGCAGAAGAGCCAGAGCAGGTTGGCCCAAAGCACGCGATAGTTCACCACCTCAATGCGTCCCACCACATCGTGATGGTTGACCCAGTAGATGGCAATCATCAGGAAGCTGAGAGCATAAATGCCAAGCCGCGGCAGGATGCTGAGGAAGCCCGGCAATCCATGCGCTTCCGGCACGTGAAGCTCCAACACCATGATGGTGATGATGACGGCAATGACGCCGTCACTGAACGCTTCCAATCGTGTGGACTTCATCTCATGCGCAGGCATGGCGGCAGCTTACACCCACTCGCCGCTACGCATCAGCGGTTCCTCGGTGCCGTCTGCGCGGACGCCGTCCACATTCATCTCGCCGGAGCCAATCATCCAGTCCACGTGGATCAGGCTGCTGTTGGCGCCCTTACTGTTCAGCGTGGTTTCGTTCAGGTTTTCGCCGTCGATGATACAGGTGGCGTACGCCTGTCCCAGTGCGATGTGGCTGGCTGCGTTCTCATCGAACAGCGTGTTCCAGAAGAGCAGACCACTTTGTGCAATGGGCGATGAGTGCGGCACGAGCGCTACTTCACCCAGGTGGCTTGCACCTTCATCTACGGCGATGAGTTTCTTCAACGCTTCTTCACCAGCGGTGGCGTGTGCTTCCACGATCTTGCCGTTTTCAAAGCGGACGCTGATGTTCTCAATCAGCGTGCCCTGATGGGAGAGCGGCTTCGATGCGGTAACGGTGCCGTTCACGCGGTCCTTATGCGGCGTGGTGAAGCATTCTTCCGTGGGGATGTTCGCGTTGCAGAAGATGCCGTTGCCGCATACACCACCACCACCGGCCCACAGATGATCGTCCGCAAGACCCACAACAAGATCGGTGCCGGGGCCGCGGAAGTGCAGTGCGTGATAGCGCTTTTCATTCAGCAACGCTACACGCTTCATGATGTTTTCGCCGTGGTCTTTCCAGTCCTGCACCGGATCGTCGCCCGTGATGCGCGATGCGGAAAAGATGGCATCCCACAGGCGCGCGACGGCTTCGTTCTCCGGCAGGTCAGGGAACACAAGCCTGGCCCATGCGGGAGTGGCCCCGGCAAGGATGCTCCAGTTAATGGTGTGGCGTGTGACCAACTCCATCGCGGGCTTACTGGCTTTGGAGGCCGCCACATTTGCGCGGTTGATCTTATCCGGGTCCTGTCCCTTCAACAGCGCCGGGTTTGCGCCGGTGATGCCGAGTCGCGCGGCACCGCTGCGATAGGCTTCGGCGATGCCGTCGGCCAGCCACTTCGGTGTGAAGTCGAATGCGGCGTCCGGCGCGTTCTGATAACGCGCGAGCGTGGCCACGTCGTCCTGATAGAGCACCGTTACGGCGTATGCTCCAGCCTTGTATGCCTCTGCCACAACCTTGCGGATGAAGGGGATGTGATCGAGCGATGCGGTGACGACAACTTCCTGACCTTCGCGAAGATTCAGGCCAACGCGGACGGCAACAAGTGCAAGGCGGTCAAGCTTTTCATCGAAGGTGAGATTGGCAAACGGCTTGGTGGACATCGGTAAATTCCCTCAGGGGCTAAAGCCCCGTTGCTCGTAAGGCTAAATGGCCCGGCTAAAGCCGGGCCCCTTCAAAACAAGTAGACGGTGCTGCTTTAAATCTGCGTGAAGTAGCTGCTCTAAATCTGCGTGAAGATGTCGCGGAAGTCGTACACACCTTTGCGTGTGCTGAGCCACTCGGCGGCACGCACAGCACCTTCGGCAAAGCCGCGGCGGCCAAAGGCTTCATGGCGCAGGCTGAGCTTGTCGCCTGCGCTGATGGCTTCGGCAATGTGAATGCCTGCCACGTCGCCTTCGCGAATGGATTCGATCGGCACTTCACCTGCCGCGTTCATGGCCTGCTGAATGCTGACGGCGGTGCCGCTGGGCGCGTCCAGTTTCTGCGTATGGTGCGTCTCTTCAATCTTGAAGTCGTAGCCGTACTTCTTCAGCGAATCGGTCATCTGCCTGGCAAGCTGCAGCATCACCTGCACTCCAATGGAGTAGTTGGTGCCGTGTAGCAGCGCGGCATCCTTGCGAATGGCAAGTCCACTCATGTCATTCAGGTGCTGATACCAACCCGTTGTACCTACAACTACCTTCGCGCCCACGGCGAGGCACGCACGCAGGTTCGTCAGCACCGCTTCCGGCGTGGTGAAGTCAATGATGACATCGAAGCCTGCAACGAAGGGCGCAGTGAGTGCCGCGCCGCGCGGGTTTTCCTTCGCATCCAGAACGTGTACGCCGTGGCCGCGCTCTGTGGCGACCTCTGCTACCAGCTTGCCTGTCTTGCCGTGTCCCAGAACCAGCATCCGCATGGTTGGTTTCCTTCAGGGGCTAAGCCCCTTGTTGATGATTCGATGGAACGGCCCGGCCGAAGCCGGGCCCATTGAAAGCGCTTACTGCACCGTGATGCGTGCGGGTTCGTTTACTGGTGGCGTGCCGGTGGTGTTGGCGCGTGCGTCCAGGTCAAAGATGTTCGGGTCAGGATCGGCGAAGAAGGTGCTGTGCAGAGAACGGATCGCCTCCGATGCATCGTCTTCCTCGACCATGAAGCTCATGTTGATTTCGCTGGCGCCCTGCGAGATCATGCGCACGTTCACATGGCCAATCGCGGTGAATACCTTACCCGCAATGCCCGCGTGTCCGCGAATGTCTTCGCCAACAAGGCATACCAGCGCCTTGTTGCTTTCGTACTTCACGTCGGCAATCTTTGAAAGGTCTTCTGCAATCTGCGGCAGCTTGTCGCTGGTGTCCACCGTGACGGAGATGGAGACTTCCGAAGTGGAGACCATGTCGATGACGACCTTGTGCTTGTCGAAAACATCGAATACGGCCTTCAGATAGCCATGCGTCATCAGCATGCGGCTGGCCACGATGTCCACGATGGTCAGCTTCTTCTTTACCGCGATGCACTTGAACGGCGAACGGCACGGCGGCGCAACAGCGCTGATGCGTGTGCCTTCGTTTGCAGCGTTGCGGCTGTTGAGCACAAACACGGGAATGTTCAGCTGCACCGCAGGCAGGATCGTTGCAGGATGCAGTACCTTCGCGCCGAAGTAAGCGAGTTCCGCTGCTTCTTCAAACGAAATGGTCTTCACGCGCAACGCGTCTGAACAGATACGCGGATCGGTCGTCATGATGCCGTTGACATCGGTCCAGATTTCAATGGCGCCACCGTGCAGACCGCCGCCAACCAGCGCCGCAGAGAAGTCGCTACCACCGCGACCCAGTGTGGTGGTGATGCCTTTTTCAGTGGCGCCGATGAAGCCGCCCATCACGGGCGTCAGCCCCTGTTCAATCAATGGAAGCGCATGTTCCTTCAGGCGTGCTTCGATCAACGTTTCGTTGGGGATCGCTTTGCCATAGCTGTCGTCGGTGACGATGCAGTGGCGCGCGTCGAGATGTGTTCCCTTAATACCGGCTGCGTCGAATGCGGCGGCGACAATCTGGCTGCTGAGACGTTCGCCGTAGCTGACCACGTTGTCCGTGGTGCGCGGTGTCAGTTCACCTACAGCGGCGATGCCGCGCAGCAGATCGTCCAGATGATCGAAGTCATGCTGGATGTGATTCAGCAGTACGTTCAACTGCGGCTGCTTCGCCAGTTCGCCAGCGGTTTCCAGATGGCGCGAACGCAGACGTGCGGAGAGTGCCAGCGCGCCGGACTTGTCACCGTTACCCGCGGCAGCGGCAGCGGCCAGAAGCGTATCCGTCACCTTCGCCATCGCAGAGACAACCACAACGGCTTCCAGACCCTTTTCGCGGCGGCCACGCACAACGGCAGCGGTCCGACGGATTGCGGCTGCGTCTTCAACAGAAGTGCCGCCGAACTTCATCACAACGAGTTGCGGACGGGATGCAGTGCTCATGCGTTCACCAACACATTCTCGGCCAGCCCTGCGCCGGTCTGGGTATGCAGATGCTTGCCCGGCAACAGGTCCATCTTTGCGAGGACTTCCGCGTTCAGCACAGCGGCTCCTGCGGCTCCGCGCAGCGTGTTGTGGCTCAGCAGGACAAACTTCCAGTCCAGTAGTGGGCACTCGCGCAGACGGCCCACGGTGGTGCTCATGCCGTTGCCTGCACCCACGTCAAAGCGTGGCTGCGGACGATCCGGCGCGTCGGTAAAGATCACCGGCTGCACAGGCGCAGTGGGCAGATGATGCTGCGCCAGCGGCTGGAACTCGCTCCATGCAGCAAGGATTTCCTCGCGTGTGACCGGCTTCTTGAACTTGATGGAGACGCACTCCGTGTGGCCATCGATGACGGCAACGCGATTGCAGTGCGCGCTAACCTTCGCGGGCAACATGTCAATGCCATTGCCGTTGAACTTGCCCAGCAGCTTGCCCACTTCCTCCTGCAGCTTTTCCTCTTCGTTCTTGATGAAGGGAACCACGTTGCCCAGGATGTCCAGCGAAGGTACGCCAGGATAACCCGCTCCGCTGACGGCCTGCATGGTGCTGACAAAGAGCGACTCAATACCGAAGCGCTCTTCCAGCGGCTTCAGCGCAAGCACAAGGCCAATGGCAGAGCAGTTGGGGTTGGTGACAATGTAGCCGCCACTTGCAGAGGTATAAGCAGCCTGCTTCGTCAGCAGTGGCAGATGATCTGCGTTGACCTCCGGCACAACCAGCGGCACATCCGGCGTCATGCGGAAGGCCGACGAGTTGGAGATGACGGCGCATCCCGCATCCGCAAACAGCGGTTCCAGTTCCTGCGCAATGTCACTGTCCAGCGCGGCGAAGATGATCTTCGGCACGTTGCCGGTGTTGGCGGCAGGCGTGTTCGGCTGCAGCACCAGGTCTGCAATGCGTGCGGGCATGGGGGTGTCCAGCTTCCATTTGGCGGCGTCGGCGTAGCGTTTACCCGCCGAACGATCGCTTGCCGCAACCCACGTGATCTCAAACCACGGGTGTGCTTCCAGAAGTTGAATAAAGCGCTGGCCGACGGTACCGGTCGCGCCGAGAATCCCCACCTTGCGACGTTCCATTGTGTTCTGCAGTCCTTAATCCATACCGGATGTATCTGTTAAGGATACCGGATTGCAGCGGCAACGATCGAATTTCCGCTCTTAGTAATCCGTGGCGCGACGACGCGTGACGTAAACCGTCCGTGTCCGTGTTCCGAATGCGCCCCACGCGATCAACAGACCAACGGCATGAATCAGGAACCAGATGCTGAGACCCTGCGTGGTGTAAATCCAGAAAAGGATCAGAATGCGCGGAATCAGCAACGCCACCAGCGTGGGAATGAGGCTGATGACAAAGACATTCCCCGTGTGGCCCTGCAGGTACAGCGCCAGCAGCGAAAGCCGTGGCAGGAACAGGCTGAGGATGAGAAACCAAAGGGGAAGTCCCAGCGAATGGAGATCGGGCATGGCTTATTGCACCTTTGTCGGGGGAGGGGTCTGCGCCTGAGACTGCGGCTTATTCTGCGGCGGCTGAGCGGGCGCAGTCTGTCCGGCTTTGCTGGTGTCAATGCCATTGGGAGCAGCGTCAACCGCTGTACCGTGTTTCACAGCGGCGTCGGGCTTGCATCCGGAAATGGTAACCATCAGAACGCACAGCAGCGTTCCAGCCAGCACTTTCATGACTGCTGTGATGCGGTGTGGATGGTATGTGGTTTGTGAAACGGGAAAGTTTATATTCCCGGGGAGGTCTTGCGGAGCCTCGATCCCAGTAGTTCTTCCAGTTCGGCCTTGAATTCGCGCACATCCTTGAAGTCGCGGTAGACGCTGGCGAAGCGGATATAGGCGACCGTGTCAATCTCTTTCAGTCGCGACATGATCAGTTCGCCAACCTCCACGGTGGTGCGTTCGCGCTCCGGCGAATCCACCACGTAGGCTTCCGTTTCATCCACGATTTTGCCCAGCCTGCCTGTGGGGACGGGGCGTTTCTGGCAGGCGTGCAGCAGGCCGTTCAGTACCTTCTGCCGGTCGAATTTCTCGCGGCGGCCGTCTTTCTTGACCACCATGTACGGAATTTCGTCGATGCGTTCATAGGTGGTGAAGCGCTTGTTGCACTTCTCACACTCGCGGCGGCGACGGATGCTATCCGCCTCCTTGCTCTCGCGTGAATCAACGACTTTATCCTGAGCCCAGCCGCAAAACGGACACTTCATGCGAAGCCCATTCTATCAAGCATTGTCGTCATGATTTCTGTGCGCTTTCACGGGCCACGGTGCGAAGGTTCACGCTTTCCACGCGGGCATAGATCAGTCCGGGCAGAATCACGTTGATCGAGGTCACAAAGTAAGTGATGATGGCGACGCTTGCAGCCAGCTCCGCCGGAACACCAAACAGGCGAGTCAGCGCACCGAAGGTGAGTGCCTGCGCCCCGCCGCCGACACCCGGCAGCGTCACAATGCCGCCCACCGCACTGAAACCCATCAGCAGCAGGCAGTGGGCAATGGTCAGGTTGTGCACCGGAGCAGGAAATGCCTTCATGGTAAGCACGTAGGTAATCGCAATGGTTCCCCACAATGCAAAGCTGCACACGATCATGCCGATGAAGTCACTCGTGCTGCCAACTACGTTCAGACCGTTGCGAAACTCCAGCACCTTGGCTTCCGCGCTTTGTCCGGCCGGTTTGGAGAGGATGCCAACGATGTGACGGATCAGCCGCGCCATGAATTCGCCGGCCATACGAACGGCGACGACAAAGGCGGCCAGCACGGCAATCATGGCGGCAATGACCCATCCCAGCTTGTGAAACAGCTCGTGGTAGGGCAAAGCGTTCAGTTGCGGGCTGAGGATGAGATTTCCGGCAAAGAGAATGCCGAAGGCGGCAAGATCAAAGATGCGCTCCACGGCTACGACGGCAATCTGCGAAGAAAACGACAGGCCAATTCGTCGGCTGACGAGATAGGGGCGAATCAGTTCACCCACGCGCCCGAAGATGGCGAGGCCTGCAAATCCGATGAACTGTGCACCAAGGAGCGTCCACCACGGCTTCCGTTCTTCCGGTGGCAGCGACGGCTTCAGGAAGAGTGTCCACCGAACGGCGCGCGCAACGGAATTGCTGTAAACCATCAGCGTTGCCAGCAGGAACAGCGGCAGATTCACCTGGCGGCTGGCCAGCCAGAACGCATGCCAGTCAAAGTGCGACTGGTGAATCTTCCAGAACAGAAATGCTGCAATGAGAAGGATGACCGTCCAGAGAGCGATGCGGCGTTTGTTCATGCTTTAGCGAACCACCGTGGCGGAAACTGCGCGTGCCTGCTCCGCAACACGACGATTAAATTCGCGGATCACACGTGCCACATAGGCCCGTGTTTCACGATAAGGCGGGATGCCATGATAACGATCGACTGCGCCCGGACCCGCATTGTAAGCAGCCAGTGCCAGCGCAAGATTGTCGTGGTATCGGGTCAGTAGTTGATCCAGATAGGCGCTGCCGCCATTCACATTCGATGCAGCGTCAAAGCTGTCTTTCACGTTCAACTGTGTTGCGGTGCCTGGCATCAACTGCATCAGGCCGCGTGCTCCCGTGCGCGATACGGCCTTTGTATTCCCACCGCTTTCCGCCTGCACGACAGACGCCAGCAACGCTACGTTTACATTATGGCGGGCGCCGGAATCGGCAAGGATGGTGGCTGTTCCGATGGGTTCGTGAGACTCAGTCTTTGTGGGCGCGGGGGGATCCGGCGCCGGTTCGACCGACGTGATCGAAGAGGCAGCGACGTCCATGAAATTGTCCGCATGAAGGTACAGCCGGGTGATGTCCGTCGAAAGAGCCTCATGGCGTTCACAGGCGATGCTGAACCCATTGCGAAGCGTTACCACCTCCGCAGCGCGTGCCGCAGCACCGCACATACCCGGTAGCAAAAGAAGCGCTGCAATCCTTCGGACGGAGAGGAAAACCATCCCCATCAGAGTAGCATCCGGGGTTTGCGATGCTTCTTTGATTCCTGTCGAAGCGTCATCCTTGTATCTCAGCAAAGCTCGTATGACCGCAGGTCGTCATCCTGAGCGCAATGAAGTGGAGTCGAAGGACCTGCTTTCGTTTCGCGCTACTGCAATGCTGGTTGGAAGCCCTGTTCCGCTGGTAGAGAATGCTTTGATTACCCGGAGCATTGCAGAGGGCATCGAAGCAAGCAGGTCCTTCGACTTCGCTCAGGATGACGACCTGCGGTCGTAGGAGCTTCGCTGGTTTAGGGATTTACATGGACGAAGGCATATCCACTTAGAAGTAAAGATCAATCGCCTCGGCAACGCCGTCTTCATGATGATGCCGCGTGACCGTCCAGTTGCGCTCCTCGGCCAGCAGGCGAAGGTCGTCCGGGGCATTGCCCATCAGCATGGGCCATCGCGCATGTTCCAGCATGGTCAGGTCATTCCAGTTGTCGCCAATGGCCATCAGGTCATGCGCCGCAAGCCCTTCTTCATGCAACAGATGGGCCAGTCCCGCACCTTTTGAGCAGCCTTGCGGAAGAATGTCCAGAATGCAGAGATCGCGTAACGGATAGACCGTCCGCGTCAACGACAGGCGTCCTTTGTGTGCTGCATCCAGATGGCGGAAGGCCGTTTCCATGCGTTCCATGCCGCCGCATAGCATCGCCTGGATAGCAGGGAATTCAGGCGCATGAAAGGCGGATTCAATGGGAGCAAAACGGCGAATGTCCGCGGCGTTTGCCACCATCCATTTCTCAATGCTGGCGTGCAGGTCGTCCACTTCTTCCAGCACCAGCGCTCCACTGGCCTCGTTGCCGTGCGCGTCCATGGTGTCAAAGGTGAAGACAAGGCAGTTGCGATAGTCGCTGACCGTTTCGCAAAGCCAGGTCGCCGTTTCCGCAGGCATCTCTTTGCGGAAAAGCAAGTGGCCGTCCATCGTGCGGGCCACCGCGCCGTTGGAGCTCAGCACAATGTCGTCCGGCTGGAAGTTACCGGTCTGCAGCACCTTCATGGCATAGCTGTGGCGTCGTCCCGTGGCAATGACGATGCGCGTACCGGCGCGGCGTGCGCGATCCAGCGCATCCTGGTTGCCGCGCGAAACCGTGCCGCCGGGGTGCACCAGCGTGCCATCCATGTCGATAGCGATCATCTTCGGCGTATCGCTCATACAGACTCCATCTGGATGGAATCGCTGCCAACCTCTCCGCGTGTCGAAAGCACCACGGCGGCGCCAACGATAAGCGATCCACCCAGCCATGCAATCAGGCCCAGCTGCTCATGCAGCAGGCATACGCCCAGCACCGATCCGATGACGGGCTCCAGGTTGATGAAGATGCCGCCCTGCGATGCCGGAACCTGCGTCATACCCCAATTCCACAGCAGGTTGGTTGCAGCGGTGCAGAGAACACCGCTGGCTGCCAGCGCCAGCCATGCCTTCATGGAGATGCCATGCACCGGCGGCATGCCGTATTGCAGGGGCACCCACACGAGCAGCATGATCGTCCCCAGCAGCAGGCTGCGCGCACTCACCTCCAGCGCGCTGTGGCGCAGCAGAAGTTTCTTGTTGCCCAGCAGCCACACCAGCGCAATGACTACGGAGAGAACGATCAGCGAATCGCCGAGCAGGGAAGAGGTTCCGCTGGCGTCGTGGCCGCCCAGCGCAATCAGGCATGCGCCCGTGGTGGACGCAATCAACGCAGTCCACCCCACGGCATCCAGCCGTTCCTTCAGAAAAATCGCTGCGGCTGCTGCCAGGATGACTGGCAACGTGCCAATCATGAGCGCAGCGTGCGAAAGAGAAGTGAGCGAGAGCCCCTTAAACTGCACCAGGAACTGCAGCGGAACGCCGAAAAACGCGGCGATGATCAGCAGACGCCATTCAGCTGCGGTCCATCGTTCACCGCGGCCCTTCATCAGCGGCAGCATGGGAAGTGCCGCAAACAGAAAGCGATACAGCACCATGTGTCCCACGCTGACCTCGCGCAGGGCGATCTTGCCAAAGAAGAATCCTGTGCCCCAGAGCGCCCCCGCCGAGGCGCAAGCCAGAAATCCAAGCGGACGGGAAGTGGTAGAAGAGGGCATCTTTCCACTGTCGCACAGGATGGCGTGGTGCAGGATGAGCAGGTTGTTGAAGGCTCGCGTTACCATAGGACTCGCAACCCGGACCACTTGCCGCAATGCCTGCCTCGCTTCGCCACCGCTTGTTTGTGCTCGCGCTGTTGTTGCCGAGTCATGCCTTCGCTGCGGCAGTGAATGATGATCCCGCGGCGAAACCTGCGGTTCCCGCGATTCAACTGCCTCTGGAGCCGCTGGGCTATCGCCCCCTGACCTCTGGCCTGGGGCTGCGCGCCGGATACACCAGCGCCACGGTGCATTTCATCGACGCTGACCATCTTTTGTTGACCTACACGGCAAAGAAGCTGGTGAAGCGGATGCCGGATCAGCGCGAAACCGACGATGACCATTTTGTGCGCGCTCTGGTCATCAGCCTGCCCGATGGCAAAGTGCAGCGCGAGGCGGAGTGGCGTTTACATGACCGTGCGCCGTATCTGTGGGCGCTTGGAAACGGGCGCTTTCTTCTGCGTGTCCGGAACAATCTGTATTCTCTGGACCCCCTGGGCAGCTACGATCCGTTGCATCTGGGCCAACGTCTTTTAATTGAGAACGAAGATGAGCTGGAGGCGTTGCAGTTCAGCCCACAGCACGACCTGATGATGCTGGAGACGACCCCAGCACGCAAGATCGGCGACGACCCCACGGATCAGAAGGAGCGCCCCGTTTCGGTCTTCTTCTATGGTGTGGCTTTGCAGCCGGATGGGTCCGTTCGCCTGACGAACCGCGGCCGCGCGTCGACCAAAAGTGCATTCACGCTGTCCTTCACCTCCATGGGCGTCCTGGAGACAGTGCGTGAGGACCGCACCCACTGGGGCTTTGATTTTCACGGCTATAACGGCGCAAAGATGGAACTGGGAGGCTTCACCTCCACCTGTCGTCCCACCAGCATGTTCATCTCCGACGCCGAGTTTTTCGCCTTTGGCTGCCGTGGTGGCGAAGAACGCAAGCTGATGGGCGGATTCAACTTGCTGGCCGAGGCAAAGTGGGTGTTCACGACAGATGACGAGCCGTTGTGGCTGGCGGTGGATAACTCGCCCGCAACCGGCCGGTTCGCCGTGCGCAACACGCTTACATCGGTCAGCACGCAGGGCACCGGATTGGTGGATGCAGCCGAGCTGCGCGCGGAAGAGATCCGGGTCTATGGCAATCGCGAGGGCGACGAACTGCTTCGCGTCAACGCAACTCCTGTGCAGCGTCCTGCGGGTAACTTTGCGCTGTCGCCGGATGGGATGCGGCTCGCCGTGTTTCAGGGATCGCAGCTTTCCATCTTCAATCTGCCGGAGCTCAAACCTGCGGAACGTTTCCTGCACACGAAGGAACAGGGCGCACTGGCACCGCTGAGACCCGCCGCAACGCTCAGTGTGATTACCGCGCTGACCAGCGGCAGTGATAACCGAACGCCATAAGCTGTTCTACAGAATGCTGTCCATGCGCGTGCGATCCAGCAGCAGGAAGATCGGGATTGCGACAGCAGAATTGATCGCGGCGCGCAGCAGCTCATGCACCCAGCGCGGATGCGCTTCAGCCTGGCCCAGCAGAATGCTTTGAATCAGGTACAGCAGCACCGATTGCAGCAGGCAGAAGACGAAGTTCATGAGAACGCGGGTCGCCATGTTCTCCACGTCAATCTTCAATCCGATGGATGCTGCCGCATACCCCAGAACAGATTTGGCAATACCATTGACGCCGATGAACTGGTTCCCCGGCAGATCCTGAAGCAAACCCACGACAGTACCGAAGAGTGTGCCTGCAATGGGATTTCTCCACGCAATGGAGAAGTACAGTACAAGGATCAGCGGCAGGTCCAGGATCGACAGTGGCTCCCAGATACGCGGTAAATAAGCATGCAGGAACAGCGCGCACAGCGGCACAGCCAGCAGCACGGCTGGATGAAAGCTGTGCTCCTCCAACTCCCGGCGATTCGTAAAAGGGCGACGGGGCATCTTATGGTTCCTCCGGCGCGTTGGAAGTAGACGTATTGGTGCCGTGCTGTGGAGGCGTTACAAGCTGCGTATTCGGCGCTCCCGGCGTAAGGCTGGACGCGGGTGGAATGGCTCCTGGCGAATAACGATCGGTGTGGATGGCGGGTTGCGGTCTTGGCAGGGTGGGAGCAGGGCTGGTCGCCGCATTCTCAGCGCCATCTTTCTCATCGGCTTTCTTCAAGCCGGGCAACCGATCCGCGACAACTTCCGCAGCCTTCTTGCCATCTTCCTGGTCGTCGTCCGCCGTATTCAACTGTTGCGAGATATGTGTCACCACCAGCACTTCTTCCAGCCGATCGAGATTCGCCGCAGGCTTGATCGCGATGGTGGCATAGGGTTGATGATCCGGGTCGGGCTTCATGTAGATCACGTTGCCCACAGGAAGGCCGCGGGGATACACGCGGTCGCCGCCGCTGGTGATGAGCGGTTCGCCCTGCTTGATGCGTTCATCGGGCAGCAGATTATTGATGAGGAGTATGCCGCCCGGCCCACCGCGCAGGATGCCGCGGCTACGCGTATTCAGCAGGATGACTCCCGCGCCGGAACTGATGTCGTTCAGCAGCAGCACCTGTGAGGACAAGGCAAACACATCGCGGACCTTGCCCACAGCGCCATCCGGTGTGATGACAGCCATATCGGGACGGATGCCGTCGTTGGAACCTTTGTCGATGGTGACAATGCGGCCTTGATCGCCGCCGCCCGTACCGATTACCTGTGCGGCCACGGTCTTGCCCACATACTGCTGCTTGAATGCCAGCAGCCGCTGCAAGCGCTGACCCTGCCGTGCGTCTTCTGCCAGCGAGGCTTCGCGCAGGCGAAGCTGGTCAATCTGATATTGGAGATCCTTATCGTGCTGCCGGACGTGGCGCAGGTCAATATAGCTGTGCCAGACGCCGCGTACGCCGCCGCCCATGTGTTTCAGCAGCGATTCCACCGGCGCGATAGTGTAGGCAGGCCACGCACGCAGGCCACGCACGTTGCGTCCATCTTCCCGCGCGGCGTAGCCCAGGCGCTTCATCTGCGACGCAAGACCGATCACCTGCGCCAGAAGCACAGCCACCAGCACCAGAGCACTTTTGAAGCGGCTGAAGAAGGATTCCATGAAGTCAGCTTCTAGCCTTTAGCCGTTAGCTAAGAGCTAAAAGCTAAAGGCCCCGGTTCTTAATCGATTGCCACTTTGCGCAGCAGGCCGAAGTCGTTCAACATGCGGCCGGTGCCCAGCACCACGGATGCCAGCGGATCGTCCGCGATGGATACGGGCAGCCCCGTTTCTTCGCGGATGCGGCGGTCCAGGTTCTTGATCAGCGCGCCACCGCCGGTCAGCACAATGCCACGGTCAGAGATATCGGCCGACAGCTCGGGCGGGGTCCGTTCCAGCGCCACGCGGATGGCATTCATGATGGTCGCAATGGATTCGCTGAGCGCTTCGCGGATCTCGGAATCGTCCACGGTAATTGTCTTCGGCACGCCTTCAATCAGGTTGCGGCCTTTGATCTCCATGGTCAGCGGCTTGTCCAGCGGGAACGCCGAGCCAATCTCCATCTTGATCATTTCGGCGGTACGCTCGCCAATCAGCAGGTTGTACTTGCGCTTCAGGAAGTTCATCACGGCTTCGTCCATCTGGTTGCCGGCCATGCGAACTGAGCGCGAATAGACGATGCCAGCGAGTGAAATCACCGCGATATCCGTCGTTCCTCCACCGATATCGACAACCATGTTGCCGCCAGGCTCCGTGATGGGCAGGCCTGCGCCGATAGCGGCCACCATAGCCTGCTCCACGAGGTACACCTCAGAGGCTTTGGCGCGATACGCGCTGTCTTCCACGGCGCGCTTTTCCACCTGCGTGATTTCGGAAGGCACGCCGATGATGATGCGCGGGTGCACCAGCATCTTGCGGTTATGCGCCTTCTGAATGAAGTAGTTCAACATCTTTTCCGTGTGGCGGAAATCGGCAATCACGCCGTCCTTCATCGGCCGGATGGCGATGATGTTGCCGGGTGTGCGGCCCACCATCTCCTTGGCTTCCCTGCCCACGGCTTCCACTTCATTCGTGATTTTGTTCACAGCGATGATGGAAGGCTCATTGACGACGATGCCTTTACCGCTGGCGTAGACCAGCGTATTTGCAGTCCCCAGGTCGATTGCAAGATCGTTCGAAAACAGCGAAAAAAGCGAGCGCATGGAGCGCTGACGGGAGGTGCGTCCCTGGTATCCGTTTTGAGGCATGTAAGCGTTTGTCCTGCGGTGCGAGGCTTTTCCCCATTGTACGCCGCCAGCGCGGTGGAAAGAGTCTGCCTACCAGATAGCGATGATCTGCACCAACGCCAGAAAATCCAGCGGCGTACGGAAGCGCGGATCCGCGTTGGTGAGCAGGAATGGAATGACATAGACCACAGCCGTAAGGATGAAAATTCCGTGTGTCACGTCCAGAGATTTGCGCCGCAGGAGCAGCAGCACCAGCCAAACAGGAAGTGCAAGCGCCAGTAGCAACTTAAACATCCCCTGGCCGGACTGCAGCTTATGAACTTTTGTGTCCGGCCGTAGCAGCGTCCAGAGCTTGACTGCGGGCAGTATGGCCTCTTCTTTCGGATGGGAACGGATGAAATCTTTTGCCAGCGTGGTGAACAGCGGTCCTGTCTCGTCGGCATGAGCCTGTTCTTCTGATAAGGAATGGCCATCTGCCTGGGCAGCAGGCAGAATTGAGGGCTCTCCATTGAGCCGGGCCAGAAGTGCCGCGCGGGAAAATTGATTGTGCCCTGCAAACAGGTTGTAGGGACCATTGTGCGGCAAATCAATCGTGTGAAACGCGATCAGTGAGCACAGGACGAAGGCTGCAATCCCTGACACGATGGGCGTTGCCAGTGCGACAGGCCAGGAAATTTGCGGACGGCGTGGAGAACGCATCCCAGCCCACAGCGCGATGGCCAACGGCAGGGCCAGCAAAAGGAAATTTGGCCTCTCAAACAGCCCAAACCCAAAAGAGATCCCCGTACCCAGCAGCAGGGCAATGGATGGCCCTTTGCGGCTAAGCATCACCATGCAAAGCAACAGGAGAAGAAGCAGTTCCGTGGAATAGGCCACGTCCCAGATCTTGTTTACCGATAGCAGCAACTCTGGATGAAGCTGCAACAGCAGCGTCGCCACCAGCGCTCGGCGTGGTGGAACGCTCCATGCCTGCAGGCACAGGTACAGGGTAACGGCAATGGCAACATGCAACAGTACCTGTACAGCGATGGCTCCCGCCTGCGGATGCGACGGCAGCACACGAATGCCGAGTGCTACCAGCTCAGGATAACCAGCAGGGGTGAAATCCTGTGGGATGCGGCCGTGCTGTGCCAGTGCCACAGCATCGTCCCAGTAGCCGCCCATGGGGCGACTAAATGTCGTAAAGCACCCAACGACGGTGGCGCAGAGAGCCGGTACGCCGAGCAACAGCGCTAACCCCCCGCGTCTGGGCAGGAGGGGGTTCGGTTCAGGGGCCTGATCGTCGCGCATGGCGAGATTATTGCATGCCATTTCAGGCTTATGGATGAAGGGTGAAATGATGGAAGTGCAAGGAGCATACGAAGAATCATGATTGTTGGCGTACCCAAGGAAGTCAAAGATCACGAAAGCCGTGTAGGCATTACCCCCGCAGGCGTGCGCGCGTTGGTGGAGGCCGGACACAAGGTGCTGGTGCAGACTGGCGCAGGTGAGTTGTCCGCATTCCCTGACGATGAGTATCAGAATGCGGGAGCAGAGATTGTCGGCAGTGCCTATGACACCTGGCGGCTGGCAGACATGGTCGTCAAGGTGAAGGAACCCATCGAGAAGGAGTATCAGTACTTCCGTCCCGGCCTTGTGTTGTTCACCTATCTGCATCTTGCGCCGCTGCCCGCTCTGACGGAAGCGTTGATGGAGAAGCAGGTTACAGGCATTGCGTATGAAACGGTGCGTGATCGCGCCGGTTCGCTGCCGCTGCTGACCCCCATGAGCGAAGTGGCCGGACGCCTCAGCGTGCAGGTGGGCGCGGAATATCTGCAAAAGACGAAGGGTGGCCGCGGCCTGTTGCTGGGCGGTGTTCCGGGCGTGCCTCCGGGCAATGTGGTTATCATCGGCGGCGGAATCGTCGGTATCAATGCGGCCAAGATGGCGCTGGGGCTGGGCGCGAAGGTCACGATCGTGGACCTCAGCCTGAATCGCCTGCGCGATCTGGACGACATCTTCAACGGTCGCGTCTTCACGCTGGCGTCGAACAGCTACAACATTGCCAAGGCTTCGTCGGAAGCCGATCTTCTCGTTGGCGGTGTGCTCATCCCCGGTGCTGCTGCACCGAAGCTGGTCACAGCCGCGATGGTGAAGAACATGAAGAAGGGCGCGGTCATTGTGGACGTGGCCATCGATCAGGGCGGCAGCATTGAGACGGCGAGGCCCACCACACATACCGACCCGGTATACGAAGTGGATGGCGTGGTGCACTACTGCGTCACGAACATGCCCGCGGCTGTGCCGAATACCTCGACGCTGGCGCTGACCAACGCAACGTTCCCCTACGTGCTGAAGCTGGCGAATGAAGGCGCAGAAGCGGCCATTAAGTCGGACAAGGGCTTTGCGGAAGGCGTGAACACCTACAAGGGAACGCTCACGTATCAGGCGGTTGCAGAATCGCAGAGCAAATCCTGGAAAGCGGTCGCCGAACTGCTGTAGTCCCCAAACGTTGCTTAGAACGTAAAAGCCTGTATCACTCCGCGTGACAGCGAAAGGATACAGGCCTTTTTCGTTCCGCTTCTGTAACGCCTATAATCGCGAACACCGTCACAGGAGGCATGAACATGGGCACAACACGCCAGCGCAAGATTTTGATGATTGTGCTGGGTGTATTCCTTCTCCTGTTGTTTCTCGGGCTGGCGGCGTTGAATGCCTTCCGGCTGAGTTTCCTCACGCCGGATACGCCGGGCGGCATCTTCTTTTTCATCGCGGTTGCGTTCCTTGCGTTTCTGATCTTCCTTGCCATCCTGATTGTGCTCATGCGAAACGTGCTGAAGCTTTATGCGGAGCAGCGCAGCCGCGTGCTGGGCGCGCGTCTGCGGACACGGATGTTGCTGGGCGCGGTGCTCCTCAGCCTGCTGCCGGTGGGCTGCATGTATGGCTTCAGCTATCTGCTGATGAACCGTGCCATTGAGCGATGGTTTTCCCTTCCTTCGGAACATCTCCGGCAGGAGTCGTTGTCGGTCTCACGCGATCTTTCGCGTTACATCGAAGCAAACGCGCGTTCCGAGGCGGAAGAGATCGCCAGTGTTATCTCCGAAGCCGGACCGAATGTAACACCTGCGACACTGCAGCGCGCCATGCAGAGTCATGAAGTTTCGCTGCTCGGAGGATTTGCGCAGGTCTACAGCGGTGATGTTGTCGTGTCACGTTTTCATACGCCACCCGATCCCGCAGTCGTCAGTGTGTGGCAGCCACCCGATACGCTTCCCGGCGAGGACGAGGGGCTGAGTTCTGCATTGCAGAAACGCGATGGCGGCACCGTCAATGCCATGTTGTTGGCTGCTCTCCGGCGCAACGATGAGCCGATTCTCACTGCAGGCGGCGTCGATTACATCCTTGGTTCCGCGCATACGTCGTCAGGGTTACTGGTTGTGTCTGGTGTTCCACTGCCCGGCGGCATGACCACGCACATTGCCACGTTGAATCGTGCGGGTCAGCAGTATTGGCAGTTGTTCCGTATGCGTCAGAAGGTGCGTGCCACGTACATGATGTTGCTGATGATGATCACGGGTCTCGCGCTATTCATCACCAGTTGGCTTGCGTTGCATCTCTCCAAGCAGGTGACCAGGCCAGTGGAAGCGCTGGCGGATGCCATGAGCGCCATCGCGCAGGGCAACTATCAACAGCGTGTGGAAGCGTCTGCCACAGAAGAACTCGGTGACCTGGTGCAGACCTTCAACACTATGGCCGACGATCTGGAATCCAGCCGTCGCATGGTGGAGAAGACCACGCTGCAGGTCTTTGAAGCGAACGTAGAAGTGGAACTGCGCAGGCGCGAACTGGAAACCATGCTGCAGACCATTCCCAACGGCGTCGTTATGTTGGACGTGGATCGCCGTATTCACGTCGTGAATCGCGCCTTCGGCGAGATGCTGGATCCCGGCGGTCAACGTGCGTTTGTGGGTTTGCTGTTGGATGAAGTGATACCAGCGGAGAGCCTGGAAGTGATGGATCGCCTGCTGCGCCGCAGTCATCGCATGGGTACTGCTTTCGCAGAGACAGAGATGCCCATGCACAACGGCACATTGAATCTGGCCATAACCGCTGCAATTCTCGAGACCACCAGCGGTGGCACACGCACGCCCACGGGCTATGTGCTGGTGCTGGAAAATGCAACCGAACTTCTGCGCGCGCAGAAACAGTCCGCATGGAAAGAAGTGGCGCGTCGTGTTGCGCACGAAATCAAGAATCCGCTCACACCGATTTCATTGAACGCCGAACAGATTCGCCGCCACATCGTACGTCTCGGTGATCTGTTGCAGCAGCATCAACTGGAATCATCCTCCATCGGTACCATTCGCCATTCCAGCGAAGTCATCAGCGCGTCGGTGGAGAGCATGCGCGGGCTTGTCGACCAGTTCTCATCGCTTGCCGAGTTCCCCAACGCGCAACCGCGCCCCGCAGACCTGAACACCATCATTGAAAACACGCTGAGCCTCTTCGCAGGCCGACTCACCGGCATTACGGTGGTGAAGTCGTTGGAACCGCAACTGCCACTGGGAATGGCCGATCCCGAGGCCATCAAGCGTGCTCTCTCCAACCTCATCGACAACGCCGCCGAAGCCATGACGGGAAGCCTGCTGCGAGAGATTCACATTGAAACGCGTCGCAGTGAACAGTCGCAGGGCATGCTGGAGATTGTGGTGGCTGATACCGGTCCGGGCGTCACGGACGACATGCGCGAGCGATTGTTCCTGCCGTATTTCTCCACCAAGCAACGCGGCACAGGGTTGGGCCTGACCATCGTGGCAAAGATTATGGCGGACCATCAGGGCACCATCCGCGCAGAAAAAAATCTGCCCACGGGCGCGCGTTTTCTATTGGAACTTCCCATTGCGGCTCCACCTGAAGACAGTGGACTCCACCGCGTTGCAACAGGTGACGAATCCTCTGCATCGGAAATCACAAAAGCACAGACTAGGAACATACCCGCATGACCCACATCCTTGTTGTGGATGACGAAGCAGAGATCCGCGAATCGCTGGAGACCATCCTGCGCGAGGAAGGCTACGTCGTCACCTCCAGCGGCACCGCCACGGAATCGCTGGAACTGATCCGCGACGTGGAGTACGACGTGGTGTTGCTGGATATCTGGCTGCCCGACGGCGATGGTCTGGAAGTGCTGGCGCGCATCCGCGATCTGGCTCTCGCCGCCCCACCGGAAGTCGTCATCATCTCCGGTCATGGAACCATTGAATCTGCGGTGCGAGCCACGAAGCTGGCTGCGTATGACTTCCTGGAAAAACCGCTGTCGCTGGATCGCACGCTGCTTGTGTTGAAAAATGCAACCGAAGCCCGTCGCCTTCGTTTGGACAATTCCGAGTTTCAGCAGCAGCTTGCGCAGAAGGCCTACCTCACGGGTGAAAGCATTCCCATGAAGGCGTTGCGGCAGCAGATTCGCCTGATGGCTCCCACCAACGGACGTGTGCTCATCTACGGCGAATCCGGCAGCGGCAAGGAACGCATTGCACGCACCATGCATGCAGAGAGCCTGCGTGCCGACCGCCCTTTCATTGAACTGAACTGCGCAGCGATTCCAGAAGACTTCATTGAAAGCGAACTTTTCGGCTACCGTCATGGCGTTGCTCCCGGCGGGCCGCCGGAGAAGCGCGGCACCTTCGAACGTGCGGATGGCGGCACGTTGTTTCTGGATGAAGTGGGCGACATGAGCCTGAAGACACAGGCCAAAGTATTGCGCACGCTGGATGAACAGCGCTTCTATCCTGTGGGCGCGTCGAATCCGGTCCATGTCGATGTGCGTGTGATCGCTGCAACGAACAAGGACCTGGAAGACGAAATCATCAAAGGAAATTTTCGCGAAGACCTCTTCTATCGTCTCAACGTGATCCCGTTTTTTGTTCCTCCGCTGCGCGACCGAATGCAGGACATTCCATCGCTGGTGCAGGAGTTCCTGAGCGAGTTTGGCAGGCAGTATGGGCGTCCGCGTGTGGAGATTTCACCCGATGCCATCAGTGCGCTGAAGCAGTATGCGTGGCCCGGCAACGTGCGTGAGTTACGCAACATGGTCGAGCGTGTGCTCATTCTGAATCCCAAGGCGATCCGCATTGAACGGAAGCATCTGCCTGTGCTCTTGTCACGCGATGGTGCGGTCAAGCAGCGGGGCGACGATTTCGGAACGCTGCTGCAGGCGCGCGAGGCTTATGAGCGTGACTACATCCTGAAAAAACTGGAAGAATGTCACGGCAACATAAGCCGCGCTGCGGATGCGCTCGGCCTGGAGCGCAGTCATCTTTATCGCAAGATGAAGGCGCTGGGCGTCACGATGAAGGAAGCGTGATGCGATAGCGGATGGTGCCTTCTTCCGCGCCTTCGCCATCGAAACGCATGCCACACTTCTTCATTACACGAATCGATTCCTGCATCGCTGGAAAGGTATGCGCAATCACGCTGTGCACGCCCTGCGCGGACAGCAGTCGCAGCACCGCCCGCGTCGCTTCCGTGGCATAGCCGTTGCGCTGCCACGGTTTCAGGATGGCGTATCCCGTCTCGGCTTCGTTTGCGCCTGTCGAAAACGCTCCCACTGTTCCAATCAAAACCGGTTCCGGCAGGGGAAGCACCACGTAGCGATTCCATCCAATCGTTTCAGGATGCTCCGCGAACTGCTTGCGAAAGAAATCGAAGACGTGCGGTTCCCAGTTGCTGTCAGGCCACTCATGCGGAATACGCGCTTCAAGACGCGCAGCAAGTGCGGTATAACTGGCAGTTTCCGCATCCAGCAGCTCCGGTGTAATGGCCACAAGGCGCAGCCGCGCCGTAAAAATGTCCGATGTATTCAAGCGGTTGTCTCCATCAGGATGGGTTGCGGACAAAGGTCATCACATGCACCGCGAAGAAGCGGAGCGTGCGAAATCACTTAGCGGCAGGAGACAGTCATAGGCGCGAAGCAAGCATAGCAGAGGAGGAAAGAGCAGGGTGATACTCAGCCAGCCGCCTCATAAGCTTTTCGCAGTCGCTCCAATGCTGCGCCCAGTTCCTTGTCGCTGGCAACAGGGAAGATATCCCACTTGTGCGTGTTGCCGGCAATGGGCTTCTGACGTCGCAGTGCAATTGAGTTCGGGTTCTCAATCGCTCGCGTGGCTGGCAATAGCGCGAAGATGGCGTCTTTGCGATACAGACTCACCATGCCGAACATCTTGCCGCAGCGTGTGCCCGGCCATGTCCGCGCCTCGTGTTCCAGCATCACGGAGCGGCGACGCATCTCGTCGGAAACAGCAGGGAACTTAGGCCTCATGCTCTTTCTTAAACGCCTGCGAAACCTGCAACGATTCCAACTGACGCCGCCAGTCCAGCTCTTCCACAAAGCCCTTCTTCGAGCGCCAGTCTTCCTTCACCTTCACAAACAGTTCCAGGAAAACGCGCGTGCCCAGGAGAGTTTCGATCTCTTTACGGGCTGCGGTGCCAATCTGTTTCAGCATGGCGCCCTGCTTGCCAATGAGGATGGCCTTTTGCCCGCTGCGTTCGACGAAGATGGCTGCGGCAATCTTCGTTACCGGCAGCTTCGGTTCTTCGCCCTTCTTCGGCTTGCGCTGCGGCCCCGGCTCTTCCCACTTCTCCACCACAACGGCGGAGGCATAAGGAACTTCCTCGCCGGTGAAGAGCAGAATTTTTTCGCGGATCAGCTCTGCTGCAAGGAAGCGCATCGGCTGATCGGTGAGTTGGTCTTCAGGGAAATAGCGGTTCGCTTCCGGAAGACGCTCCACAATGCGATCCAGCAGAGTATCCAAACCGTCCTTCTTTGCGGCCGAGATCAGTACCGTGTCCGTGAAAGCGAACTTCGTCGTCCAGTGTGTAATCAGCGGAAGAAGGTCTTCACGCCTTACCAGGTCAATCTTGTTGAATACAAGAACCACCGGGCACTCCACGTTGCGCAACATGCTCAACGCAAACGCATCTTCCGCAGCGCTCAGCGCTTTCTTGTCTTCACCCGGCGAAGGCGATTTGCCTTCCACGCGCGGCGCGGGCTCGTGAATGCGATGCGTCGCATCCACAAGGAACAGCACCACGTCGCGGCTTTCCAGCGCATCGTGGACTTCCTGCATCATGCGGCGGTCAAGCTGCGTGCTGGGCTTATGCACGCCCGGTGTATCGACCAGAACAATCTGCGCAGCAGGCAGAGCTTCACGGCTTTTCGTCTTCGACCGTGCCGGCTGTTCCAGAACGCCCAGGATGCGTGTGCGCGTGGTCTGCGCTTTATGCGTGACGATAGCCAGCTTCTCTCCAAGGAGAGCGTTCAGCAGGGTGGACTTGCCTGCGTTGGGGCGACCGATAATAGAGACGAAACCTGCGCGAAATGCCATCTCTTCCAGTGTATGCCGCAGCGCATCTCATGGTGCAGGAGAACTCGAAATGGACTGGAATCTGCTGACACAACCCGTTCTGCCGCCAGATGATCTCGCCCGCTCGCTCGTGTTGGCTTTGTCCGATGACGGTTCCCTCCCGCATATCGGCATTGTGGGCGATACCTACACCATCCTGCTTGGCAGGAAAGATACCGCAGGTCGATTCTGCCTGATTGACATGCACATCCCGCCCGGCGGCGGTCCCGGCCCGCATCGCCATGACTTCGAGGAGACCTTCATCCTGATGGATGGTGAACTGGAGTTTGTCTTCCGAGGAGAGGCTAAGACCGCACGCTCGGGAGAAACCGTACACATTCCGGCCAATGCGCCGCACGTCTTCCGCAATGCGTCGTCGAAGCCGGTGCGGCTTCTTTGTCTGTGTTCTCCCGCCGGGCAGGAGGAGTTTTTTCTGCAGCTTGGCGTGCCAGTGAAGAGCCGTATAGAGGCGCCTCCCAGGCCGACGCCCGAACAGGACGAACTGTTTCGCAGAAAGGCTGCCGAACTAGCTCCGAAATACAAAACAGAGTTGTTGCACAGCCCGGAATAAACCAGCTTTAGTTCTCGGTAAGGTCCTCGGGCGGCAGCAGGCTCACGCGCACGCGCTTCACCAGCCGCGATGTGGCATTGACCACTTCCAGCCGCAACCCGTCTTCTTCAATTACTTCACCGGGATGCGGAATATGTCCGGCAAGCTCCGAAACAAGACCGCCCACGGTGCTGGCTTCCAGATCGGTGCGCATCCGCAGCGGCTCGCGCTCGTCCTCGTCGGCATCTTTCTGCAGCAGGTCGCGAAGCTTCGCAACATCCATGCTGCCGGGCACAATCCATGAACCGTCTTCTTCTTCCAGCACTTCCGCATCTTCATCGTGTTCGTCTTCAATGTTGCCCACGATGGCTTCAATCAAATCTTCAATCGTAACCAGTCCTGCAACGCCGCCGTATTCATCAATCACGATGCGCATGTGCTGCTTCTCGCTCTGCATCTCGCGCAGCAGCTCGTTAACTTTCTTTGGCTCAGGCACAAACGCCGCAGGCCGTTGCATCTCTCGCACTGTGCGGGTGTTCGCATCCACGTCGGTGATCTGCAGCAGGTCATGCGCAAAGGCAATGCCGGTGATCTCATCCACGGTGTCGCGATAAACCGGCACGCGTGAGAATGCATTCTCATTCAGCGCTGCGGTGAACTCTGCCAGTGTCATGCTCTCCGGCACGGTGAACATCTCTGGCCGCGGCGTCATCACCTCGCGCACCACCATGTCGCCAAACTCCACCACGCTGCGCACCAGTGCGCGGTCACTCTCCTCCAGGATGCCTTCTTCTTCACCGGCTTCCAGCAGAGCGTCCACACCTTCGTCGGGATGTTCCTCTGCTTCTTCGTTGTCCGGCTCGGCCAGCGAAACGATGGATTCCAGCAGCCCCAGCGTCAGCGTCAACGGCAGGACCAGGTAGAACAGCACCTGCAACGGAATACGCGCATTGGAAACCCAGTCGCCACGGGTACGTGCAAACAGCACCTGCGGCAACATGCGATCAAACACAATGATGATCAGCGCAAGCTCTACTACCGTCTCTGCATACGCAGGCCATCCACCGCCCACATGTGCGCGGTGCACGCCCAGAATCAGGGCAAGCAGAGCCAATGAACCCTGCCGAAGAATGGAGGCAGACAGCGCAACCGAATCGCGTGAAAGCCCAAATCGCGGCTCCATGCGCTCTGTCCATGCATCCAGATTTTCCTGGTATTCGCGAGCAAGGAACTTGCCCATCTCGCTGTACACGCGATCCGCGTACGACGACAGTGTGAGCACCGCCAACAACAGCACGATGGAGAACAGGAAGAGAAGAGGGCTCATCTCTGCGTCCCCTTCGCCGAGCTTTTCTTTGCTGCTGTCTTCTTCGCTTTTGTTACCGCGCGTTTCTTAGGAGCAGACAGTGTGCGTTCAATCAGTCCTGTCGGCAGTTTCAGCTTTTCGCGCAGCTCCGCTTCCAGTGCGCGCATCTCGCCCTTGTCGGTTTCGTGGTCGTATCCGGCCAGATGCAGAACGCCGTGCAGCATCAGCGTTCGCAGTTCATCTTCCAGCGAATGCCCGTGTTCGTCCGCCTGCCGCTGCGCTGTATCTAACGAGATGGCAAGATCGCCTGCGTAGCCTTCTTCATTTTCAAAAGCAGGGAAGCTCAAAACATCGGTGGGTTTGTTCTTGCCGCGGAAGTTGCGATTCAGTTCTTTCAATCGCGCGTCGTCCGCCAGCAGCACGGTCACTTCGCCGTCCAGCCCGGCGGCTTTTTGCGCACGTTTCAGAAAACGTGAAAGTGCCGCCTTCTGCAGCGAAGGTTGTGTGCCATCCGTTCGACTCGGAGGTTCTGTAACGATCAATGCGCCTCGCGTACTAAAGAGAAAACAGACAGGAGAGGGAAACTCCCTCTCCTGTTCATGCTACCTGTTCTGATGCGAAGTTACTGCGTTTTGCGCACGGTCGGCTTCGTTTCTGTTGCCGGAACGTCGATGCCGCCTTCCAGCCCCAGCGAAAGCTGCTGCTCACGCTGATGTGTCTCGTAGGCACGAACAATGCGTTGCACCAGGTTATGGCGCACCACATCCTTGTCTTCAAAGTGACAGAAGCCTACGCCCTCCACGCCATCCAGCACGCCCAGGGCTTCCAGCAGTCCGCTTCGTTTCGGATTGGGCAAGTCAATCTGCGTCAGGTCGCCGGTGATGACGGCCTTGCTGTTCATACCCAGGCGCGTCACGAACATCTTCATCTGTTCGTTGGTCGTGTTCTGCGCTTCGTCCATGATGATGAAGGCGTTGGACAAGGTACGGCCACGCATAAAGGCCAGCGGGGCCACTTCAATGATGCCTTTTTCCAGCAGCTTATCCACGCGCTCTTTTTCCAGCAGATCGTAGAGCGCGTCATACAGCGGACGCAGATACGGGTCGACCTTTTCCTGCAACGAACCAGGTAAGAAACCTAACCGTTCGCCTGCTTCCACAGCAGGGCGCACCAGGATAATGCGCTCCACCTTCTTCGCCATCAGCGCGCTTGCAGCCATCGCCACGGCAAGATACGTTTTGCCCGTACCGGCAGGACCAATGCCAAAGGTCATGTCGTTCTGCTCAATGGCCTCGACATACTTTTTCTGGTTGGCCGAACGCGGATTCACCATGCGCTTCACGCCGTTGGCGGTGCGTTGACGACCACTGTCCACAAGCTGTTTCAGGCTGGATGATGGGTCGGCCACGGCCAGCTTCACCAGTGCGTGGAGTTCCGGTCCGGCCAGCGACACACCGCTGCGACGCAGAGCTTCAAAGTCCTCGAAGATGCGTTCCACCAGCGCCACGTGCTCGTCCGTTCCTTCCGCAAGCAGGCCGTTCGATCGCAGATCGATCGATACGTCCAGCTCCCTCTCCATCCACCGCAGGTTTTCGTCACGAAGCCCGAACAGAGCTTCCGTATGGGGCGTGATTTCGAGCAGGATCTTGGCCAATGTGCGCTATGCCTCCATGGGTCTGGGGTGCGTTGAATTTAAATTTACTTGCCAGGAATTAGATGCAGGAGAGGCCTCGACCGACTGAGTTCCACGCACCACGGGAATGCGGTGTCTGGTGGAACGGATCGAATTGGCGAGTATCACCAAATCAGTCGAAGTTGCGCTGAGAATAGCGCTGTGACACACCATCGTCAAGCAACAAAACAGCAAAAAAGCCATGAACAACCGAAGATTCCGGCATCCTGTGCAAAAGAAGGGCCGGAACCCTTTCGGGTCCCGGCCGGGGAGTCGGTGGTTCCGTGAACGTCCTTAGAAGGTGAGGCGTCCGGCAAGCTGGATCTGACGCTGTGCGCCCAGGCCCACCTGGTTGCCCACGGTAGCGGAGTACGTACCGAAGTTCGTACCTGCACCATTTGCGCCTGTGCCCACTGAGAAGGCTGTTCCAGGCTGTGCGCCACCGGTTGCAGTCGACGGAATGACCTGTGCCAGACGAACATTGCCAGGGTTGGCAAAATTCGGGTGGTTCAGGATGTTGAAGGCGTCTGCCGTGAACTTGAAGTGGAAGCGTTCTGTCAGGGCAAATTCCTTCTGCAGGGTCATATCCAGCTGGGTCAGGCTCGGACCGCTGATATCGTTACGACGCTGGTTGCCGAAGGTACCCGCCGCCGGCGTGGTGAAGGCGGCAGGGTTCAGGTACTGCAGGCCGTTCTTCAGGTACGGGTTTACGCCCGGCACACGGTTAGGACGGCGCACGTTACGGCTGTTGCCGCCACCCGGCACGTTCTGCACAGCGGTGGTCTGCACCACGCCGCCCACAACGATGGGGTTGGAGAAGGTCTGGCCAGCGTACGCTGTACCGGCATTGCCAACGTAGGCAACGTCAGGACGCGTGATCAGCACATCGATCGGCACGCCCGTGTGGAAGTTGACGATGCTGCCGATCTGCCATCCACCCACAACCGAGTTGCCAATGCTGCCTAGGTCAAACGACTTGCCCTTGCCCACCGGAATATCGAACAGAACAGTCGCATTCAGGCTGCTGCGGATGTCGTTGATGCCGCGACCGTACTCAGGCGTCTGTCCGTAGATCTGGAGAGGTTCCTGGGCGGTAGTGGCTTCGTTCGATCCTGAAGAGGTGCCGAGTTCCTTTGCCCACGTGTACTGCAGGCCCAGCGACAGACCGCTGGTGAAGCGGCGCTGCAGCGAGGTCTGCAGCGAGTGGTACTGGTCCACGCCGCCGCTGGTCTTGTAATCGACTTCCGCGAAGCGGTTGCCGAATTGGCGGATGGCCGTGCCTGCGCCGGTCGTTGGGTTGGTGGTCACATTGGTGATCAGGTTAGTGATGGAGCGCAGGAACAGGTTGCGTCCCGTCGATCCCACGTAACCGACCATGAATTGCATGTTGCCCGGCAACTGCTGCTGCACGCTGGCGGTGTAGCTGACGATCTTCTCCGGCACCTTGTAATTCGGAGCATACGCACGCGGCTGGTAGCCCAGCGTTGGCGAATTGATGTCGTAGTTGGCGTAGACGTCTGTCTGCGGATTGATCGGGTAAACCTTACCGCTGGTGGCCGTGCCGCCCGTGTTGGTGAAGGTACGGGTCACACGATCGTTGGCTTCCGGCTGAATCTGATCTTCCGTCTGGCCAGGTCCGAAGTACCATCCGCCGCCAAGACGGAAGACGGTCTTCTCATGCAGCATGGTCGGAGCGTACGTCAGGCCAAGGCGCGGCCCGAAGTTCTGTGTGCTCTTGAACCAGTCACCCTTATAGCCGGGGTAAATGGTTCCTGCAACCATGTCGAACACCACGTTCTTGTTACGCACTTCGTGCAGCGGCGAGTAGTACTCGTAGCGCAGACCGTAGCTTAGCGTGAGGTTCGGCTTGATCTTCCACTCGTCCTGCGCGTAGGCAATGTAGTAGCTCTGTTTCACCTGTGCATTGCCACTCAAACCGGTGAACGGGCTCTTGTCGCTCAGCGTGCCGTAGAACTGGATCTGGTCGGGCACGTTGTTCGCAAAGTTTGTGAACGAGTTGTAGGTGTACGTGGTGCCGCCAACCTGGTCGTTATAGAGCGACAGCGGACGGATCTCAACACCGTACTTGGTGTTGTGGTTGCCAACCACGTAGCTGAAGTTGTCGATGTACGAATAGCTCTGGCCGGTATACGGAGCGCCCACACCGTTGAACGAACTGGACAGCGAGATCAGCGAGCCAACGTTGGTCAGACCGGCAATCGCGATACGCGAGGAGCTCAGGTCCACGCCGCCCGTCGGTCCGGCAACGCCCTGTACGCGCATCTTGATGCCGTTGTAGCCGAACTTTGTTTCGTTGAAGACACGCGACGACCAAACCTGGTTCAGGGCCAGCACAGCGTTCTGCGGCACTTCCACCTGGTTAAAGCGGCTCAGCGAGGCGTCCTGCACCTGCGACGACACACCCTGATCACGGTTGTAGCGCGCATACAGATTGAAGCGGTCGTTGAAGTGATAGTCAAAACGGATATGACCGAAGTCTTCCTGGATGCGATTCTGGCCAACGTTGATAAGGCCTGCCGCGCCATTGTTGGCGATAGGGAAGGCTGCCAGCAGGGGCCGGAGCGCCGGGTTAGTCACCTGTGCGCGCTGTGCGGCGCTCAACGTGGTGGACGAGTAGGGAACTGCCCAGCCCTGGCGAAGACCCTCATACACGGCGGCGAAAAACAGCTTGTCCTTGATGATGGGACCCGCAAGCGAACCGCCAAACTGGTTCAGACGAAACTTCGGCGTGTTGTTCGGAGCGTTGCGGCGATTGAAGTAGTTGCGCGCGTCGAAGAAGTCATTACGGACGTATTCGAAGGCCGAACCGTGCAGCTGGCTGGTGCCGCTCTTGGTCACGAAGCTGATCTGGCCGCCGGTGCCGGTGCCAAGTTCTGCCGGGTAGTTCGATGAGTCCACGCGGAACTCCTGCACAGCTTCCAGCGATTGCTGCAGGCGGAAGAGGGACGGAAGTTCGCCGTTCAGGTTACCCGGGGAGGTATCGATGATGCTGGTGGCTTCAATGCCGTCCAGGCGGATAATGTTCTGCTCCACAGCGCGACCGGAGAAACGGATGTCGCCGAATGCGCCAGTGCCGGTGTTGGTGGCGCCAGGTGTCAGCAGGTAGAGCTGCGAAATCTGACGGCCATTGATCGGCAGGTTCTTAATTTCGCGCTCGGGAACGTTGGCGCCAATCTTTGCCGACGAGGTATCCAGATCAACCAGACTGCCCGCATTTACCGTTACGGAAGTCTCCGCGCCGGCAACGCCTACGGCGAAATTTTTCGTAACTTCCTGTCCAACGGCCAGCACCACGTTTTTGTTCTCGGCATTGGCGAAGCCAGCCGCCGTGATCAGCACGTCATAGGTTCCAGGCTGTAGCGACACGGCAACGTACAGGCCATCTCCGTTGGTGGTCACCACGCGCTCCTGCCCCGTCGCCAGGTTGCGGATGCTGATGGATGCATTGGAAACGGCAGCGCCGCTCGGGTCGGTTACGGTACCGGTGAGCCGTGCCGTGGTGGTCTGTGCTCCAGCGGCTGCAGCGGAAAGGCACGCAACCAATGCGATGCGCGCGGGAAAATGGAAAAACTTATCAGGCCTCATGCTTCTGAGGATTCCGTCTGCGCGTTGCCCAATGTTTACAGTGGGATGAATGTACGGTTACAAAGGGTGGGATTGCTGGGAAATTTTCCGGCCGATAGTCATCCGTCAACAAAGTTTTCGCTAACTGAACCTGCGTATTCAGCGTCCCCGCCGGAAGCCGGATGCGAACATAAGAGCATAAAAGTATGAAAGTCTTCCTGTTCGTCTTAATGGCCACGATCTTTGAAGCGGTAGGCGATGCGGTCATCCGGATTGCCATCGCGGCGCCCCGTCCGCACACGCGGATCGGATTCTACCTGTTAGGAACGGCGCTGCTGGCGCTTTATGGCACATCGCTCAATCTGGCCCCGGTAGAGTTTGCCACCGTCACCGGGCTCTACATTGCCACCCTGTTCGTGGTCTTCCAGATTACGAATTACATTCTGCTTCACACCGCGCCCACCCTGCCGGTGGTGGTGGGGGGATCGTTGATCGTGGCCGGTGGTCTGACAGTCTTTTTGTGGAAATAGAGTAGGAACCTCTTGCGTAACTGGCCAAAATCGACTACCGTAGAAGGGTTGGAGAAACTGCGGCAGACCCGTGCTGCGGAGGCTCCCATCTTGCAGCCGGCCTGAAAATGGTGACGGCGCTACCAGATTTCAGCCCCTGACAAGCGGCAAACGGAAGAGAAAAGAGTTCGATGGCAAATCACGTATCGTCCCTGAAGCGCTCCAAGCAGACCATTGCAAAGACCGCCGTCAATCGCTCCAACAAGACCAAACTGCGTGGTTCGCTGCGCCAGCTGCGCGAGGCCATCCAGAAGGGTGATGCCAAGACTGCCACCGAGCAGTACCGCGCCACCGTCTCCATCCTGGACAAGAGCGTCCAGAAGGGCGTGCTGCACGACAACACCGCATCGCGTTACAAGAGCCGACTGAACGCTCGCGTGAAGGCTCTGGCCACCAAGGCCGCGTAAGCTCCCACGAAAGTTTTCATTTCTCGTAAAAGGCACGGATCCTATCCGTGCCTTTTGCTTTTACACTCGTCCATGAGAGTGTCTCCACATGCTTCCCACTGACGCAAACAACCAGACTTTCTCCCGTCGCGATGAGAAAATCTCGCCGGGCAAACTGGCGGCTGCGCAGTATGTCATCGCGGCCATTTTGCTGGTGTTGTTCGCAGGACTGTGGAGGCTGCAGGTTCTGGGTGCGGACAACTACCGCCTGCTGGCAGAGGCCAATCGTGTCCGCAAGGTACCAATTCTGGCGCCGCGTGGCCGTCTTTTCGACCGTGAAGGCCGCCTGCTGGTCGACAACTACTCCTCCGTCACCTGTTTCCTGCTACGCGAACAATTGCGCGACGCCGACCTGCCGCTGATCGCCGAGGGGCTGCACCTGCCCATGGACCAGCTTCAGTACATCCTCCACCACTATCAGTACGCGCCGAAATACCAGCCAATTCCGCTGAAGCAGGACATTACCCCCGACGAGCAGGCGTTTATCTCCGCTCATTTCAATGAGTTACCAGAGCTGGAAACGCTGGAGGAGCAGCGCCGCCTGTACCCGCGCGACGGCTTCGCCGCCCACCTGATCGGCTACGTGGGTGAGATCAGTGAAAACGACCTCAAGAACCCCAAGTACGACTTCTACGAACCGGGCGACGTCGTCGGCAAATTCGGCGTGGAAGAGGCGTATGACGCCATCCTGCGCGGCACCGACGGCTCGCGTGACGTCATCGTCAACAGCCACGGCCGCGAAATCGGCAGGCTGGGCGAAGAACTCGCCGTCCCCGGCAAGGACCTGCGTCTGACCATTGATCTGGATCTGCAGATGGTGGCGGAAAAGGTGATGGAGGGCAAGAACGGCGGCCTTGTCGCCATGGACCCGCACACCGGCGAAATCCTCGCCATGGTGTCGCGTCCCACCTTTGATCCCAACCAGTTCGCGGTGCGCCTCTCGCGGACGTACTGGAACGGCATCCTCTCGGACACGAACCATCCGCTGATGAACAAGGCCATTCAGGCGCAACTCGCTCCCGGCTCCACGTTTAAGGTCATCATGACGCTCGCTGGCCTGCAGGAGAATGCAGCGCAGGATCTCCGCGTGGTTTGCAACGGCGGCGCAACGTTCTACGGCCACTTCTTCGGCTGCGATCGCCACCACGGTTCAGTGGACATCCGCAACGCGCTGCCGTACTCCTGCGACACCTACTACTACACGCTGGCCAACAAACTCGGCATCGACACGATTGCGAAATATGGGCACGAAGTCGGCATCGGGCAGAAGACGGGCATTGACCTGCCCGGCGAGGCCTCTGGCATCATGCCTTCACCGGAGTGGAAGCTGAAGGCACAGCGCGACAAGTGGTATGCGGGCGAAACCATCTCGGTCGGCATCGGCCAGGGCGCCACGCAGGCCAGCCCCGTCCAGTTGGCGCGCGCTCTCAGCGGTATCGCCTCTGGCGGAGTCTTCGTCCGGCCCCACTCGGTGATCGCAGACCAGCTCCAGCCCCAGATGCAGCAGGCGCTGGAGGAGAGCTATCCCGGCACCGGCAGGAAGCGCATCGACATCACGCCGGAAAACTGGGAGGCCATCACGGACGCCATGGCGAACGTGACCCAAAGCAGTATCGGCACCGCTGCGGAAGCGCATCTCGAAGGCATCGACTTTGCAGGCAAGACCGGTACGGCCGACGTCATCAGCGGTCGCAAGAAGGGAACCGCGGATAAGGCCACCCTGCCCAACGCATGGTTCGTGGGCATGACGCCGCGCCGCAACCCGGACATCGTCGTAGCCGTCCTGTGGGAACACGGCTACTGGGGCAACAATTCTGCCAAGCTCGCCGCGCAGGTCGTCAACGCCTTCGTGGAAAAACAGCGCAAAAAGGCCGGAAACCTTCGTCTGGTGCAGGCAGCATTGCCGCAGTCTCCCAATCAGGACAACCAGCCAAAAGATGACAAGTCCGCGCAACCGTCCGCCAGCACGAAGCCTGTAGTCCCATCGCAGAAGGATGCAGCGAAACCTTCGCCTCAGCCGGTGGCTCTGAAGCCAAACGAGCCGAGACCCAGCGCCTGATCTCGCAACAACCAGGAATGAAACCGCCAGCGAAGCTCATACGGCCAAAGGCCGTCATCCTGAGCGGAGCCGAAGGACCTGCTTTCTTTTCCTTCCTCTGGAATGCTTCCGGAAAGTCCATATCTGCCACTGTGCCGATAGCACGTCTTGCTGAAACATTGCAGATGAGGGAGAAGAAAGCAGGTCCTTCGACTGCACTACGCTATGCTTCGTTTCGCTCAGGATGACGGATGCTTAATGCTGAATTTCTGCGCAAAGCTGCGTCTCTTCGCGCTGCACTTATACTGAACACAGCCTACTGAACGCAGCCGCAGATGACCCGTTTTTCCGCCTATCGTGACTTTGACTGGACGCTCTTTGGCTTCGTGATGCTGATGAGCCTCATCAGTGTCTTCGAGATTTACTCCGCCACCATGCATACCAAGTTCCACGGCTTCCATACCAAGCAGATGATCTTTCTTGCGGTGGCCGTGCCATTGATGTTCATCGTTTCGCTCATCGACTACCACCGCCTGCTGGAGATTGCGCACTGGGCCTACGGCATCAGCATTGTGTCGTTGCTTGCGGTGCTTGCGGTGGGCAAAAAAGTCCTTGGCGCCAGGCGATGGATCGGGCTTCCCGGCGGCATCCACTTTCAGCCGTCCGAGTGGGTGAAACTCGTGCTCATTGTGGCGGCGGCGCGTTATTTCTGGGGCTTGTCCGGCAAGGAAGAGCTTGACTGGAAAGACATCGGCAAAGCCTTCGCGCTCATCGGCGTCCCCATGCTGCTGGTGCTCAAACAGCCCGATCTCGGCACCACCATGACATATTCGCCCATCCTCGTCGCGGGGCTGTTCTTCGGCGGCATCTCGTGGAAGAAGGCTTCCATCCTCATCGTCATCTTCGTCGTGATGGTGGCCGGTATATGGACCAGCGGCAAGGTGCTCAAGCCCTACCAGAAGGCGCGTCTGACCAGCTTCCAGCACCCTGAGAACGACCCCAAGGGCAGCGGCTACCAGGTGCGTCAATCCCTGATCGCCGTAGGGTCCGGCGGCATCTGGGGCAAGGGCGCAACGAAGGGAACGCAGACGCAGGGTGATTTCCTTCCCATCCCATACACTGACTTCATCTTCGCGGCGCTCTGCGAAGAACATGGTTTTGTCGGCGCGGCGCTGGTGCTGATCCTTTACTTCCTCATCCTCATCCGCCTCGTGCAAAACGCGCAGACAGCGAAAGACCCGCCCGGAACGCTGCTGGTCATGGGCGTCGCGGCCGTGATGATCTTCCAGATCGCCATCAACATTGGCATGGTGCTGGGCATGATGCCCGTCACCGGCATTCCGCTGCCGCTGCTCAGTTACGGTGGGTCCAGCATCATCTTCACGTTCCTCGCACTGGGTATCGTGATGAATGTGCGCATGACCCGCTTCGTGAACTAGGGTGTATCCACGTATAGCTTGAAGGGGCCCGGCTGAAGCCAGCCCCCTTCAAAGCGATACGGATGGTTCAGGAAGTTTTGTGGGCTATATGCGGCTAAGTATCTGGCGCACACTGCCTGCTGTGCGGAGTGGCAGCTCTTACACCGCTGGCGAGTCGGCTCCCGGCAATACCACCGGCACACGTACCCACTGCATCCCTGCGGCCTTCGCAGCAACAATGCCTGCATCGGCATCTTCAAACACAAGGCAGTCTTCCGGCGCGATACGCAGAAGCTCCGCGGCTTTCAAAAACGGCTCAGGATCAGGCTTGCCTTTGCTGTAATCCTCTGCACCCACCAGCGCTTCAAAGCGGTCCAGAATCTGCAGCGCAGAAAGCGTCTTGAAGATGTTTTCACGCGGCGATCCTGACACCACGGCCAGCGGAATCTTCCCGTACTGCGCGGTAATGTGCGCCAGGACGGAGGCGATGGGCCTGATGTTGCTTACGCCCAGCAGGTACTGCGCTTCCTTGTCTGCTACCACGGCTTCGGGGTCCATCGTGTAGCCAAAACGTTCGTTCAGCAGTTTCACCACACTTACCGGCGGAACACCCGCCCACTCGTAAAACAGGTTCTCCGGAAACGTGCCGCCATGCGCGCGAATTGTATCGGTCCACGCAATGAAATGTGCGGGCATGGAGTCCGCGATGGTTCCATCCAGATCAAACAGGTATGCCTTGAAATTGCCCGCGGGCAGGGCCAGTGAATCGCCGGTTAACATGGTTCCTCCTTCTTCCACCATACCGGCTTGATAAACTCAGCTTTAGATGATCGACCTTGCGTTTTCTATTCTTGCGGCTGACTTCGCCAACCTTGCGGAGGAGATTGCCACGGCCGAACGTGGCGGTGGCACCGTTTGCCATGTGGATGTGATGGATGGCCACTTCGTGCCCAACATCACCTTCGGACCGCCCGTTGTGGCCGCCGTGCGCCGCTGCACCAGTCTGCCGCTCGACGTGCACCTCATGATTGAAGATCCGGACCGCTACATTCCGGATTTCGCCCAGGCGGGTGCGGACTGGGTCATTGTGCATCAGGAAGTCTGTCGGCATCTGCATCGCACGCTCTCGCAGATCCGCGAACACGGCATGCAGCCTGCGGTCGTCATCAATCCAGCCACGCCTGTCGAGACGCTCATTGAAGTGCTGCCCATCGTGCATCACGTGCTGGTCATGACCGTGAACCCGGGCTTCGGCGGCCAGAGCTTCATCCCGCGCTGCGTGGAGAAGGTGCGGCATCTTGCGTCGTTGCGTGAGGAGATGAACCTGAACTTCCGCATTGAGGTTGACGGAGGCATTGCCACAGATACCGTCGGCGAGGTCGTTCGCGCCGGTGCAGACTTGCTGGTGGCGGGTTCCGCCATCTTCGCGGGCCCGGGAAATCAGGCACAGACGACGAAGAACGCTGAGGAATTCCTCCGTGTCGCCAGATCTGCGGGAGACCGCACGGTGTAACGGTTAGTTAGGAAACCTTTCTACTTGCACGGTGTGTTGTGAGTCCTTAGGATGAGAGCCAAACTCATCCAACCTCACACGCACCAGAAGAAGGGGATCCCTCCATGCTGAAGAAGCTCGTTTGTTCCTTTGTAGTGTGTTTGTCCGCGTCTTTCGCCTGCGCTCAGTCAACCCCGACCGCGGGCGTTCCGGACCCTATCGCTACCATGGTGGGGCGGCTCGATCTTGACCGATACAAGGCCACCATCAAGGGGCTGACGCAGTTTGGCGATCGCAGGCAGGGAACTGAGCGCAATCGCAAGGCTGTGGATTGGATTGAGGCGCAGCTCAAGAGTTATGGCTGTACCAACACCGAGCGTATCCGTTACGAGTATCAGCCCCCTGCAACGCCGCCGGTGCGGCCTCGCAGCACTGATCGTTCTGCGGGTCCCGGTGGTTCGCGTCGCCGTGGCAACATCTTCCCTGACACAGTGAACAGCGATCCTATGAAGCAGCCCGATGAAAAGATTCGTGCGCTTGATACTGAACCTTCCAAACCCGGTGAGCGCGAAGAGGTGTACTGCACCAAGATTGGCACAAAGCATCCAGACCAGATGTATATTCTGGGCGCGCACATGGATGGCATTGGTTGGGGCGAGGCCGCCAACGACGATGGCTCCGGCACTGCGTTGGTCATGGAATTGGCGCGCATTTTCAGCAGTCCCGATGTGACGACGGATATCTCCATCCGCTTCGCGCTTTGGAATAACGAGGAGACGGGACTTAACGGCGCGAGCGCTTACGTCACGCAACGCAAGGACTTGCAGGGTATTGAGTCACCGGCGGGTTCTGGTAAATATCCGGAACCGAAATGGCTGGGCATGATCCAGCACGACATGATGATGTTTGACCACGGGATGCCGCACAAAGACGGCACCATGAGCAAAGAGCAGCGCCCGGAAGCAGACGTGAACATTGAGTATCAGGTCACCTCAAAGTACGCGGATCAAGCCATGTTTTTGGCACGCACCTTCCAGCTTGCAGATGACAAATACGCTGCGAATTATCCCGCCAACGTGGGCCCGCACATGACCAATACGGACTCGACGCCATTCATGGACCTTACGCCATCGCTCAGCCTGCGCGAGGTGGAACGCGGCGCGCAGATGGGCAGCGGATGGGACCCGCAGCATCACCAGCCCACTGACGTGTACTCGTTCTATACGGATGACGATTTCCGTCTGGGTTTGAATGCGGCGCAGACGACGCTTGGCGCCATCGCACAGTTGACCGGAGCCGCCCTAACCCCTGGTAAATAGCGCAAACTCTGCGGAGCCTTCCGGCTCCTGGATGGCTCCACAGAGACCGCGACAAAGCAATGGCGTTTCCTTTCCTTGGAAGTGGGCTTGCGCGCAGAGCAAAATTTGTTACACTCCCGATAATTCGTTAATAAAACTAATTAGTTGGCCATTGAAGAGTCTCCTGTCTTCAATGGCTGCACCCCTGTATCTCCACGTGAGATCACACGCGCGCTCTCCCAGCGTGAAGTGTATGTTTTGCTGCACCGCACGATGTTCTGTTGCTGACCGTTGTACACACCGTGTTACCGGAGCTGAGGCATGACTCGTTTTTCCCGTTCGTTGTATGTTTCCATTGCAGTCGCAGCAACCAGTGTTGCGCACGCACAGACCACGGCCACGCTTTCCGGAGTTGTGAAAGATCCGCAGGGAGCATTGATCCCCAACGCCACTGTGACGGTTCATTCAAGTGCCACCGGAGCAGAGCGCTCCGTAGTGAGTGGGAACAGCGGCGAGTATGTTCTGCCCTCGCTGCAGCCGGGGGAATACACCGTCACCGTGGCGGCTTCTGGCTTCGCCACTTTCAAGGTGGAGAAATTTGTTCTGCAGGTGGATCAGAAGGCAGACCTGCCCATCCAGCTTTCTGTCGGCGCAGAGGGCGTTACGGTGCAGGTGGAAGGCGGCGCTCCTGTAATCGATGCCGGGACCATGACGGTCGGCCAGGTCATCGATAAGACGACCGTGCAGGAGATTCCGTTGAATGGCCGTCACTTTCTTGATCTTACGGTGCTCACTCCGGGCGGTGTAACGGCTCCGGCAAGCGGCAATCTCACGGCGCCTAGCCGCGGTGTGGGGGCTTTCTCGTTTCTTACGGCGGGTAATCGCGATGACAGTGTGAACTTTCAGATCAATGGCATCAACCTGAACGACATCAGCAATGCTCAGATCGTCTTCCAGCCATCCATTAACACCACTTCCGAGGTGAAGATCAATAACTCCACGCCATCGGCGGAGTATGGCCGCAACTCCGGATCGGTGACGAATGTATCCACGCGTTCCGGTAACAATGAGTTTCACGGCGAGGTCTTCGAGTACGTTCGTAACAATTCGTTCGACGCGCGTAATTTTTTTAACCCGAAGGGACAGGCGCAGGTCCCTTTGAAGCGTCACAACTTCGGTGCCTCTGTCGGCGGCCCCATCTGGCGCAATAAGACCTTCTTTTTTGCCAGCTACGAGGCCCTTCGTCAACATCAGGGTCTGTCTGTGAACACCATTGTTCTCACCGATGCGCAGCGAGCAGGTGTCACGGATCCCATTTCGCTGCAACTGATGCAGTTCATCCCGGAGTCACCCGGTGGTGTCTACACCGGATTCATCAACGGTCCGGTCAACATTGACCAGGGCACAATGGATATCCTGCACAACTTCAGCCAGAACGACACACTGCATGGCTTCTATGCCTTTCAGGAAGACATCCGTACGGAGCCGACGACGCAGGGCAACACGCTGCCCGGTTTCGGCGATCATCGCCCCGGTTATCGCCAGATTGCCACGATTAACGAAACGCACGTCTTCAGCCCATCGCTGATCAACGAGTTCCGGCTGGGTGCAAATCGTGTGAATGTTTCCTTCATCAGTAACTTCACCCAGGGTGCGTCCAGCTTTGGCATGAACAATTTTCCGGCGGGTGTAACGCCTGCGGCAGGCATTCCACAAACCACCATCTCTACCACCGGCATTAACATTGGTGGCCCCAGCGGATTTCCCTCTGGCCGTATCGACACGCTGGGCGCATTATCGGATGCCCTGACGTACATACACGGCAAGCACTCCGTGAAATTCGGTGGAGAATATCGCCGTTATCTGAACGCCAACTTCTCGCTGGATGCGGGCACGCTCAGCTTCGGTCCCTCGGCGGCGCTGACCACCACGGGTGGGGCCGTCGTCACCCCGGCGCGGACGGCTATTCAGAATTTTCAGTTGGGTCGCGCCACCGGTTTCAGCATCACTCCACAGTCCAACACCAGTCGTGTCTTCGGTAATGCTCTGGGCACATTTGTGCAGGACACATGGAAGGTGACTCCGAACCTGACGATTGAGGCCGGTTTCCGTTTCGAATGGTTTGGCACTCCGACGCTGGGCGCAGGCAAGGCGACCATCTTCAATCCGGCGGATCAGACCCTGAACTCTGTAGGCTCTCCGGGTTACAAAGACCTTTATAGCCAGAACTACAACTACATGCCGCGCCTCGGCTTCACTTACGATCCTTTCGGCAAGGGCAACACGGTTTTGCGTGGAGGTTATTCCATCGCCGCTGACCAGCCGCTCTCAGGCCTGGTGACCACGCTGAGTGCTAATCCGCCATACACGAACCGCGTCAGCTATACCGCTTCGGCTTCCGGAACCTTCACGCAGGGCAGCAGCACGTATCTGCCAAGCATTCCGCTCAACGCGCTTTATGCCTCTGCCGCGGCAACGGCCATCTCCGTGGGCGCGGTACAGAATAACTACAAGAACGGCACCATCCAGAGCTACAACCTGAATCTGCAACAGTCGTTGCCGATGAATATGGCGCTTTCCATTGGCTACTACGGTTCGGTGGGGCGCCACCTGCGACAGAGCCTGAATGTCAATCAGATCAACCCGACCACCACTGTGCGAAACTTTACAAAAATCTCAGCCAGCAGCCCGATCAGTCCAAATGCATCCCTGAACGCCAATGTCACTCAGGCGTCCAGCATCGGTCAGTCCAACTACAACGCGATGTGGTTGAACATCCGCAAAAATATGGGACGTGGTTTCCAGGTGAATGCCACATATCAGCTTTCCAAGTCACTGGATCTGGGGTCCGGCACAGGAACGCAATTCACAGACAGCACTCGTCCTTACCTGAACTATGGCCCGTCGGACTTTGATACGCGCCACCGCATCTCTGGAAACGCGGTCTATCAGTTGCCATTCAAGGGCAATCGACTGGTGGAGGGCTATCAAATTTCCGGCATCCTGCAGTGGCAGACGGGGAATCCGCTGAATATCATCACCACTTCGACGTATACCGGCACCACTGGCGTGCAGCATCCCACGTTGTTGCAACCTGTGCAATATCGCAAGGACTACGTTTATTCCGGCACATCGCCTACAGTTCGCTGGTTTGCCTCTGGTGGCGCGGACAACAATCCCGGCGGCACGGTCTGCACCGCTGTAACCTCGGGCTGCACCTTTTACGCGCCAACTTCCGGATTCGGCACCATGGGTAGGAACGCTCTCGTGGGACCCGGTTTCGCTAACTTTGACCTGTCACTGGCAAAGAACACCCACATCATGGAACATGTCGCGTTTCAGCTTAAGTTAGACATGTTTGACGTGTTTAACCATCCCAGCTTTGGCAATCCCGGCACCACAGCACAGAGCGGCGCCACTTTCGGCGTCATTACAGCGACACGATTCCCCATTGGCGACCTTGGGTCCTCGCGTCAGTTGCAAATCTCAGGAAAACTGACTTTTTAAGGGAAACTCCATCTGTCCGAGCCGCCGTCGCCTTCGGGCACGGCGGCATTCTTTGTATCGGGCCTTCCCATGAAACGCTTTATCCGCCGAGGCGTCCAAAACGGATAACAGGCTTTAGAATGAATTGAGCTTTATTCCGGCAGCAAGACTGGCCGCCGGACCCAGGGGTTTTCAGGCATGGTTTCACTCTTCGGGAAGACGGCACTGCCGCGTTCCTTCTTCATTCGCCGTGGCGTTGCGGTCGCTCTTTTGATGGGCGGTATCGCGGCTTCCGCATGCGCGCAGCAGTCGCTTCCTCCGGGAACCACCTCCGCCACACCCGACGACCAGACGCCCACCGCCGTCCTCAGCAATAACTCCGGCAAGAAGACGCGTAAGTCCACGGAAGAGAAGAAGGACGACAAGGTCGTCAAGTCAAAGGACACCGTCAAGAGCGAGAAGGCCCGCAAGCAGCAGATGAAGGTGAATCCGCTGGGCGACGTCAAGAGCTCGCAGCCGGACAAGCTGCTGTATGACAAGGCGATGGTCGCCATCAACAAGGGCCGCTTCGAAGTCGCCCGCCTTGATCTGCAGACGCTGCTCTCCACCTATCCGGATTCTGAATACCAGATGCGTTCCAAGCTGGCGTTCGCCGACAGCTGGTATCGCGAAGGCGGCAGCGCCGCGCTGGCACAGGCTGAAACCGAATACCACGACTTCATCATCTTCTTCCCGAATGCACCGGAAGCCGCGGAAGCGCAGATGCGCATCGGCGACATCTACTTCAAGCAGATGGACCGCCCCGACCGCGACTATACCAAGGGCATCCACGCGCAGGAAGAGTACCGCACCATGCTCGCGCAGTACCCGGATTCCTCGCTGATTCCGGAGGCCAAGCAGCATCTGCGTGAAGTGCAGGAAGTGCTTGCCCAGCGCGAACATTCCATCGGCGAGTTCTACGCCACCCACGAGAACTGGGTCGCAAGCATTGCACGTCTGCAGACCGTGGTCGACAGCTATCCGCTTTACAGCCACATTGACCAGGTGCTCATCAGCCTGGGCGATGCCTACGAAGCGCAGTCGCGCTTCATCCGCACACTGCAACTGCCGGAAGACGCAAAGGCACGCCTGCTGAGGACCTATGACGATCAGGCTGCTGCTGCTTACACTCGCGTGGCCACGCAGTACGCTGCATCGCCCCACGTGGAGGATGCGCGCGACCGTCTGGACGCCATGAACCGGCCCATTCCGGAGCCCACGCCGGAGCAGCTTGCTGCCAGCCAGGCACTGGAAGACAGCCGTCAGACATACACGCTGGCCAATCGCGCCAAGGGCCTGATCTTCCGCGGACCGGACACCGTGCAGACCGCCCGTATCGGTGATCCCACGTTGTCTGACCCCAAGGCGACGGTTGCGCCGGAAGTGGCCCGTCGCAGCGAAGCCGCTTACAAGGCCGCACTCGATCCTAAGGCCACCATGCCAGCCGTTGGCAAGAATGCTCCTGCGGCCAGTGAAGCTCCTGCTGCCGATGCTCCCGCTGCCGGAACTACCGCTGGAGCCGGAAGCGCGCCTGCCTCGTTGCAGGACATTCCTGCTACAGACAGCGTTGCACCCACCTCTGCCGGTAGCAGCTTTACCGATACCCCGACGGGCGTTGCCACACCGACCTCCACCGGCGGCAGCCGCAGCACCGGCGTGACTATCCTCTCGCCCGGAGCCACGGACAGCACTGGCAACTCCTCCACACCGCCGCCCGCTGGCAGCGTCCCGGCTGGCACCATCTCCGGTGTAGGCCCACGGAGCAACACAGAACTGCCCGCAGTGGAAAAGGCCGCGGATGCGCCGGAGACCGTGAACGACGTCGCCGGACAGAAGACACCCGCTGGTCAGGCTCCTGTACTGGATAAGAACGGCAAGCCCAAGAAGGTGAAGCCGCAGATCGATAAGGACGAAGAGTCCTCCAGCACGCAGAAGAAAAAGAAGGGTCTCAAGAAGCTCAACCCCTTCTAAACATCTGCAGCACGTTTAGAACGCGAAACCCCGCCATCCATCGGCGGGGTTACGCTTTTCGCAACAAGCGAAGCTCAAACGGACGAAGTCCGTCCAGCGAAGCTCTTAGTTTGTCCAGCGAAGCTCGTACGGTCGAAGACCGTCATTCTGAGCGGAGCGAAGAATCCCGGCAGAGTCTCTCGCAGCAAAAAAGCCAAACGCTTTCAGGCGACAAGTCCGGGTCCCCAGGTTCGCGAAGCTAACCTGGGTATTCGTGCGAAGCACGAAGACCGTCATCCTGAGCGAAACGCAGTGGAGCCGAAGGACCTGCATTCTTTTCGCACCACTACGATGCGACCGGGAGCGGGTGCCCCACATCTCGATCCTGAGATGTGGGCCAGCTTCGCAAAGCGAAGCTCTAACGCACAACGTGCGTCTTCTCCTGGAGGGGGCAGGGCTTAAGGACTTCACAGACGAAGTGCGGCTTCAGCCGCCGAGGGAATGCAACTCCAAACCATTTTCCATGACGCACAAAACAGCAACGCGCTACACTTGCAATCCATGCGACCCCTAAGCCTGTTCGCCGCCGCCTGTTTTGCTGTTCTACCTCTTGCCCATGCACAGACCGCGTCCTCTCCCGCCTCCGCGCAGGGCATGGTCGCTCCACCGCAGATCATCTCGCCTGATGTTGCGACCGACGGCACGGTGACCTTCCGCGTCGAAGCGCCCAACGCGAAAAAGGTCACGGTCACGGTAGAAGGCATGGCCAAGGCCGTGGACATGCAGCAGAACCAGAACAACGGCGTATGGGAGGCCACCGTCGGCCCACTGCGCGCCGATTACTACGGCTACACCTTCGCCATTGACGGCAAACGCACACTCGATCCGCGCAACGCGGACATCCGCCCCAACCTCATCAGCCCCACCACCGTCGTCCACATCCCCGGAGCCACGCCGCTCCCGTGGGAGATGCAGGACATCCCGCACGGCGAAGTCACACACATCTACTACCGCTCAAAGCTTGTTACTCCCAGCGCGGACGACGACGGCTACCGCAGCATCTGGGTCTACACACCGCCGGGTTACGACGCCAAACGCAAAGAGAAGTACCCCGTCCTCTATCTGAACCACGGCTACTCCGACGACTCCAACGGATGGACGCAGGCAGGCCAGGCGAACCTCATCATGGACTCGCTTCTGCATGACGGCAAGATCAAGCCGATGGTCGTCGTTATGCCGCTGGGCTATGGCACCATGTCCATCGTGCACGCGGGGTGGAACCGCGTCGGCAGCATGATCTGGAAGAACCAGCAGCTTTATGCCGACCAGCTTCTGCATGAGGTCATCCCCATGGCCGAAGCGCGTTACAACATCGCAAAAGATCGCAATCACCGCGCAATTGCAGGATTGTCGATGGGCGGTGGCCACAGCATCTACACCGGCCTCAACCACCCGGAGACCTTCGCATATGTTGGGGCTTTCTCCTCGGCCGTCATCTCACCCGCTTTTGAAGCGAACGGCTGGCGTCCCGCAGTGGATGGTGCGGAACTCGACAAGGGATTCGATGCGATTGTCCCGAATGCGAAGACGCAGCAGCCGGTAAAACTCTTCTGGATGAGCTGCGGCACGGAAGACTCGCTCATGCCCGCCAACCGCGCCTTCGGCAAGTGGGCGAAGACAAACATCAAGGGCGATGTGCAGACCCGCGAAACCCCCGGCATGCACACCTGGATGGTCTGGCGCGATGACCTGGTGGACTTCACTCCATTGCTGTTCCGCTAGAACTTGGAAATGAGAAAGAGAACGCAGTGGTCGCCGTGATCACTGCGTTTTCCTTTTCTCCTGAATTGCTGAACGGCGACGAGTTTCCTCCAACCTGACACCACGTTTATTACTGCGCACCCATCCAACGAAACGTGCAGGAGGTAAGCGCGTGAGTTCTCTGGCAGATCCAACCGGCTTAAAGCCGATCGACAAAAAAGAGGGTCTGGTTCAGGTCATCATTGAAACGCCCGCAGCAAGTCGCAATAAGTTCGCCTTCGATCCAGATCGGAAAATCTTCGCGCTGAAGAAAGTTCTCCCAGCTGGCATGACCTTCCCCTATGACTTCGGATTTCTGCCACGGACAAAGGCCGGCGATGGCGATCCCATTGATGTCCTGCTCCTGATGGATGTGCCTGCCTATCCCGGTATCTCGGTAATGGCGCGCCTCATCGGCGTCATCGAAGGGGAGCAGATCGATGGTAAGAAGAAGATTCGCAATGATCGCCTGGTCGCCGTCGCAGAGGCGAATCACATGTACGCGAACGTGAAGAAGCTGAACGACCTTCCGCGCAAGTGGATCACTGAGTTGGAGGTGTTCTTCGTGAACTACCACAATCTGGAAGGCAAGAAGTTCAGGCTTCTTGGCACAAAGGGCGCAGACACCGCCATGAAACTCATTCGGCAGGCGGAAAAGGCAGTGAAGGGGTAAGCGCGAGTCATTCACGGTATCCTGAAAGGAGCGCACAACAGCGCTCCTTTTCTTATGCCGAACGAACTTCCCAAAGCCTACGACCCCGCCGCCATCGAACAGAAATGGGCGGACTTCTGGGTCACTGAAAAACTCTTCGATACCCCGCTGAACCAGCCCTCCGATGGCCGCAAGCCCTTTGTCATGCTGCTGCCGCCGCCCAATGTCACGGGCCGTCTGCACATGGGCCACATGCTCAACCAGACGGAGATGGATATTCTCGCTCGCTGGCACCGCATGTTGGGCGAAGAAAGCGTCTGGGTGCCCGGCACCGACCACGCCGGCATCGCCACGCAGATGATGGTGGAAAAGCAGCTCAAGGCGGAAGGCGCCAACCGCAAAGAGCTTGGCCGCGACGCGTTCCTTGAGCGTGTCTGGCAGTGGAAGTCGCAGTACGGCGGCGCCATCACCACGCAGATGAAGCGCCTCGGTGCCAGTGTCGATTGGGGCCGCGAATACTTCACCATGGACGAGAACCTGTCCAACGCTGTGACGGAAGCCTTCGTGCGCCTGCATGAACAGGGCCTCATCTATCGCGGCAGCTACATCGTCAACTGGGACCCCGTCCAGCAGACGGCCGTGTCCGACCTCGAAGTCGAACACAAGGAAACCGTCGGCAAGATTTATCACCTGCGCTATCCCTTCGCGGACGGCAGCGGCTCCATCGTGATTGCAACCACGCGCCCTGAGACCATGCTCGGTGACGTTGCCGTTGTGGTGAACCCGGATGACGAACGTTACAAGGCACTCCTCGGCAAGACCATCAAGCTGCCTCTCGTAGGCCGCGAAATTCCGCTGCTTGCCGATGAATGGGCCAAGCCTGAGTTCGGTACTGGCGCGGTGAAGGTCACACCCGCACACGATCCCAATGACTACGAGATCGGCAAGCGTCATTCATTAGCCGAACTAACCATCATGGACGAGACCGCGCACATTGACCTGCCCGGTTCGCCGTATCACGGTCTCGATCGCTACGAAGCACGCAAGCGCATCCTCGAAGACCTGGAAGCGCAGGGCCTGCTCGTTGAAGTGAAGGACCACACGCTGGCCATCGCCACATCGCAGCGCAGTGGCGCCGTCATTGAGCCGCGCCTGTCCATGCAGTGGTTTATCAAAATTCAGCCGCTTGCAGACAAGGCCATCGCCGCAGTTGAAGAAGGCCACATCAAGTTCACGCCGCCCATGTACGCCAAGACGTACTTTGAGTGGATGCGCAACATCCACGACTGGTGCATCTCACGCCAGCTCTGGTGGGGCCACCGCATCCCGGCATATCACTGCCCGCAATGCGGAACAACATGCGTTGCACGCACACGCCCTGAAAAGTGCGGCTCCTGCGATCACGCAGAACTGCAGCAGGAAACCGACGTCCTCGACACATGGTTCTCCTCAGGCCTTCTGCCGTTCACGGTCTTCGGCTGGCCGGAACCAACAGAAGACTCTGCAAAGTTCTATCCGACGGACCTTCTCGTCACGGGCTTTGACATCCTCTTCTTCTGGGTCGCGCGCATGATCATGCTGGGCACGCACTTCATGCTCGACGTGCCCATGCCCGACGGCAGCAAGCGCGAACTGAAAGACGCCGTACCCTTCCGCGACGTGTACATCCACGCACTCGTGCGCGACGCGGACCGCCAGAAGATGTCCAAGACCAAGGGCAACGTGGTTGACCCCATCTCGATCATTGAGCGCTTCGGTACAGACGCAGTGCGCTTCACACTCGCATCGCAGGCATCGCCCGGCACGGACATCGCCTTTAGCGAAGCCCGCACCGAAGGCTATCGTGCCTTCGCCAACAAGATCTGGAACGCCGCACGCTTCCTCTTCCTGCAGATCGACCGCGCACGCACCGCCGGTTACAAGATGACGATGGGCGCAGCCAACCCCGTTGGTGCTCTGCCGGAGATCACACCCATTGAAACGCGTTGGATCTTTGCGCGCCTCAACGCGGTCACGGTCGAAGTGGACAAGGCGCTGAAGGACTACCGCTTCGACGAAGCCGCCAACGCTGTCTACCAGTTCTTCTGGGGCGAGTTCTGCGATTGGTACCTCGAACTCGTCAAGCTGCGCCTCGACTTCCCGGAAGTGCAGGAAGGCGAGCAGCCCATCCAGAACCCAGAGACGGCCATCTCGCTCGCAGGTCTGGTCGGCGTGTTCGAAGCATCGCTGCGTCTGTTGTCGCCGTTCATGCCCTTCCTCACAGAAGAGTTGTGGCACGCGCTGTACGAGGGCAAGCCTTACGCAAAGAGTATCGCGCTCACACGCTTCCCGCAGCCCAGCGATTTCCCGGCAGACGACACCGCTGTCTCCGCCATCAGCACGTTGCAGGAACTCATCGTCACCATCCGCGGCCTGCGCAAAGACCTGGGCGTTCCCGAAAAGGAACCAACTCCCATCCTTGTCCACGGCGACCACCGCACCCTCGCGCTCGCCGACGCACACCGCGACATGCTGGCAAAACTCGCGCGCGTCAGCGATGTGGACTTTGCCTCAGAAACACTCACCGGAACCGACGCACGTTCCGGCGTAGGTTTTGACGTACGTGTGGTCTACGAGCGACAGATCGATGTCCCCGCAGAACGCGAACGCCTGACCAAGGAGATCACCAAGCTCACCAAAGGGTTAGAGGCAGCCAACCGCCAGCTTGGCAACGAAGCTTTCCTCGTCAAGGCTCCGGCAAACGTCATCGAAGGCCTGAAGAAACAGCAGTCTGAGACGCAGTTGCTGTATGACAAGGCAAAGGCCGCGCTCGAAGCCCTGCCCGCATAAACGCATAAGTACATAGCAAGCCAATGGGATGCCGGACTTAGCAATAAGTCCGGCATCCCGTTTTCGTCTTTGCGATGCGCCTCTTGTAGAACTCTGGGGAGCCCATAGCCGCGTTGAGTGTCTATATCGCCAGCCGTAAGAGTATTTGTATTGCGGCAGGAGCACGCAAGAAGATTTTTGATTGCATATAGCAAACTACATAGGTACTATTGGCACGTCCAAAGGAGTTATCGACTGACGTAGCTTCAGGCGTTTGGCTTTAAAGGACAAACCGAGCAGCAACTGAATTATTAGGAACAAGCTGATTGTCGGGCAAAAAAGAGACACAACAGACCCATATCTGAATTTTTCGAAAACGATTGCAATTTTTCCAAACCAAACTCACGCTGCCGCGTATATCTAGGTGCAGCCCTTTAATCTGGTTCCTTCGGGAGTAACTTCATGCGCTTTGGTGTATCCGCCCGCATCGCGTTTGCCGCAGTCATATGTACGGCTCTTCCTTGTACCGTCGTGTCTGTGCGAGCAGCATGGGGTCAAGCTGCTGTTGTGAAAACGGACATTGCGGACACGTGGCAGGGAACACTGCATGTAGGCAGAGACCTGCGCACCGTGGTGAAGATCAGCAAGACTGCGGACGGCAAGCTGAAGGCGCAGTTCTACAGCATCGACCAGAATCCGCGCCCCATCGACATCACGGACACGATCTTCCACGATGGCGAACTGACGCTCAAGGTGGACGCGATCGGCGGCGTCTACACCGGCAAGATGGCGCCGGACGGCAGCACGATTACCGGCGAATGGAAGCAGGGTGACAAGCCGCTGCCCTTGATCCTGGCCCGCACCACAAAAGAAACGGCATGGGCTATCCCGGAACCGCCGAAGCCGGTCCCACCCATGGCCGCTGACGCCGATCCCACCTGGGACGTCGCCACGGTGAAACCGGCACCGCCGGACGAAAGGGGCAAGGGCTTTGGTGGTCCACCGCGCCACTTCGGCACGCGCAACACCACCCTGAACGACCTCGTCATGTTTGCCTACCACGTAAACACCAAGCAGATCATCAATGGTCCAGCCTGGATGGAGTCCGACAAGTTCGATATCACTACCGGCGAACCAAATCTTCCCGGCTCGCCCAGTGACGAACAGGTGAGCTCCATGATGCGTAAGTTGCTAGCGGATCGCTTTGGCCTGAAGTTCCATAAGGACCACAGGGAGATGTCTGCCTACGTGCTGACTGTGGCTAAAGGCGGGCCGAAACTCACCGCCAGTCACTCAGATCCTCATGAGGGTTCGTCGTTTTACTTCCCGGGCAAACTTGGCAACCTGGTCTTCCGCAACCAGACCATGGATAACTTCGCCATATGGATGCAGAACGGCGTCTTTGATCGCCCTGTGGTGAACCGCACTGGAATCCCAGGGCGCTTTGACGGCACCCTGAAATGGACTCCGGATGAGACGCAGTTCCAGATCTTCGGCGTAAAGATCGTCCCGGACGAATCGGCTGACGCACCACCGCCCATCACGCCTGCCATGGAGCAGCAGATGGGCCTGAAGCTGAGCGCAGAGAAGACATCTGTGGAGGTCATGGTGCTCGACCATGTTGAGAAGCCAGGTGACAATTAACCACCTCTGAAGCGGCAGAAAGGGCGTTCTGACGGAATGAAAAGAATTTGTGGAACGAACTCTCTTTCTCTGCGTATATCCCTGTGCAGCCCTGTAACCTAAACCTTTAGGAGTTCCTCCATGCGTCACCTAACCTTTGCCTTGCTTGCCTTCAGCGTAGTCAGCCTTCCGTCTATGCGGCTGCACGCTGCTGCCGGACAGGCCGTCGCGGCAAAGACCAATATCGACGACACCTGGCAGGGAACGCTGCACGCGGACAAAGACCTTCGCACCGTCATCAAGATCAGCAAAGCGGCGGACGGCAAGTTGAAGACGCAGTTCTTCAGCATCGATCAGGGCGGACGTCCCATCCCTGTGGATGGCACCACATTTCAGGGCGGCCAACTGGTTCTGAAGATCGATGCCATTGACGGCCTTTACACCGGCACCCTCTCGCCCGACGGAACTACGATCACAGGCCAGTGGAAACAAGGCGACAAGCCTCTTCCCCTGATTTTTGTGCGCGCCACAGCGGACACAGCATGGGCTATCCCGGAACCGCCCAAGGCCGTTCCACCTATGGCCGAAGACGCGAACCCGTCCTGGGATGTCGCCACCATCAAACCAGCCCCACCCGACGAAAAAGGCAAGGGCTTCGGTGGTCCACCACGCCATTTCCAAACGCGCAACACCACGCTGAATGACATGATCAGCTTCGCCTACAACGTGAACCCGAAGCAGATCGTCGGTGGCCCGGCATGGATGGAAACAGATAAGTACGACATCGTCACAGGCGAACCGGATGTTCCCGGGAATCCCACCGGCGCACAGGCAAAAGCGATGCTGCGCAAACTGATGGCGCAGCGTTTCGGCCTGAAGTTCCACGAAGGCAAGCAGCAGATGTCCGCCTACGTTCTCTCCGTTGCAAAGGACGGCGTCAAGATGACGAAGACCGATGGCGACGAACACAGCGGTGGTGGATTCCAGTTCACTAAGTTGGGCCATCTCATCATGCGCAATCAGACCATGGATGACATCTGCCACGGCTTCCAGGGCGCGGTGTTTGATCGCCCGGTGGTGAACCATACAGGTCTGCAGGGCCGTTACAACGGCACGCTCACATGGACGCCGGACGAAACGCAGTTCGCTGTCTTCAACGTAAAAATTGTGCCGGATGAATCACCGGATGCGCCACCGCCAATCTTCACTGCCATCCAGCAGCAGAGCGGCTTGAAGCTCGACGCGGAAAAGACCGCCGTTGATGTCATGATCCTCGACCACGTCGAAAAACCAAGCGAGAACTGATTGATCCGATCATTGTCCATTCAGTCGAAGGCGCGTCCTTCCGCAGCGGTACTGCTGTTGTGTCTCTCTGCAGTCACAGCCTCTGCCGCGGAGCATCACGGACGCATACTCACCAACGGTCTGCCGCTTCCCGGCGTAACCGTCACGGCCACGCAGGGCGACAAGAAACTGGTCGCCACCACCGATGCGCAGGGCATCTTCCAGTTCCCCACGATTGATGCGGGCGAATGGCACCTCCACATGGAGATGCAGGGCTTCCGCGTTGTCGATGCCACGGTGACTATCCCGGAGACAACGCCTGCAGCCCCAGTGGAGTTGCAGATGATGCCACTGGCAGAGGTGCTTGCCTCGGCCAAGGCCATGTTGCCCAACGCGCCAGCACCTGTGGTTACGGCAACAGCAGAAAAGCCCGCGGCAAAGGGCAAGGCGAAGGATGCAGGAGACAACTCCGCCCCGCCACCGCCACCCTCTGACTCAGCCGCTTCGGCCGAGCCGGACAAGAGCGCCGACGGCATGTTGATCAACGGCAGTGAGAACAACGCCGCCACCAGCAAGTATTCGTTGGCACAGGCCTTCGGTTCACGCCGCGCCGGCAGCAAGAGCCTCTATAACGGCAGCGTCGGCTTCCAGCTCAGCGCGTCGCCGTTTGATGCCAAGCCATACTCCGTGTCTGGCCTGCAATTGCCCAAGCCGTCGTACACACAGTTCACTGGCATCGCCACCATAGGCGGCCCCATCCGCATCCCGCATCTCTTTTACAACGGGCCAAACTTCTTCGTCGGCTACCAGTGGACACGCGACAACAGCGCCACCAGCTACACCGGTCTTGTGCCCACAACGGATCAGCGTAACGGAATTGTGGCCGGCACCATTGTCAATCCGGCAACCGGCCTGCCTGTCGTTGGCCCCGTGCCCATCAGCCAGCAGGCCGCGGCGCTGTTGGCGCTCTATCCGTTACCCAACATCACCGGCAACACCAGCTACAACTACCAGACACAAGCAGTGACCGGTGTTCACGCCGACGCTCTGCAATCGCGCCTGGACAAGTCCATCGGTCGCCGCGATTCGTTCTTCGGCGGATTCGCCTTCCGCAACCTGCGTTCGGATAACGCAAACCTCTTCCAGTTCCGCGACGCCACACGCACACTCGGTATCGACACCAACGTGCACTGGCAGCATCGCTTCCCGCACCAGTTGTTCGTCGACACCAGCTATCGCTTCACGCGCCTGCGTACCAACGTCGCACCGTTCTTCGCCAACCGCACCAACATCAGCGGCAACGCGGGTATCACCGGTAACAATCAGGACCCCACCAACTGGGGCCCGCCGACACTGGGCTTCTCCAGCGGCATCGCCGGGCTCACGGATGGCATCAGTGCCTTCGACCGCAACCGCACCGATGCGCTCTCCGTCGAAGCCACATGGACACATCGCCGCCACACCGTGACCTTCGGTGGCGACTTCCGCCGGCAGGAGTTCAACCAGCTCGCACAATCCAACCCGCGCGGTGCCTTTACCTTCACCGGCGCTGCCTCTGGATCGGACTTCGCAGACTTCCTCTTCGGCGCGCCCTCTGCCAGCAGAGTCGCCTATGGCAACGCGGACAAATACTTCCGCCAGTCCGTCAGCGATCTCTTCGTCACAGACGATTGGCGCATCAAGCCTGAGCTCACGCTCACCACCGGCATCCGCTGGGATTACGGCGCACCGAATACTGAGTTGAAGGGCCGCCTCGTCAACCTGGATGTCGCGCCGGGATTCACCAGCGCCCAGCCGGTACTTGGTTACAGCCCCGTCGGCCCCGTCACCGGCCAGCACTATCCCTCCTCGCTGGTGCGTCCGGACTTCCGCAAATTCCAGCCGCGCTTTGGTTTCGCGTGGCGTCCATTGCCCGCGCAACCGCTCGTCATCCGCGGCGGCTACGGCATTTACGTGGACACGTCTGTCTATCTCAACGCGGCAGAGTCCATGTCGCAGCAATCGCCGCTGTCCACCAGCCTCAACGTCTCGCGCAGCGCAACCTGCCCGCTCACCCTGGCCAACGGTTTCATCAACTGCGCCGGAACAACCTCGAACACCTTTGCCATCGACCCCAACTTCCGCACCGGCTACGCGCAAACATGGAAGTTGAGTGTGCAGCAGGATCTCCCCGGCTCCATCGTGCTCACCGGAACATATCTCGGTTCCAAGGGAACGCATGTGCCGCAGGAATTCCTGCCCAACACTTATGCGCCCGGCGGCACACCCACCTGCGCCTCCTGCCCGCGCGGCTTCGTCTATCGCACCTCGTACGCCAACGCCATCCGACACGCGGGTGAAATACAGTTGCGCCGCCGTCTTCGCAGCGGCTTCACCGCCACGCTGGATTACCTCTACGCGCACTCCATCGACAACGCCGCATTCCTCGGCGGTGGAGGCACCAACGCATCCGCCGTCTCTTCCGCTCTCACGGCGTATCAAACGCCGGCTGAATCCGTTGCGCAGAACTGGCAGAACCTCCGCGCCGAACGCAGCCGTTCCTCCTTCGATCAGCGTCATCTGTTGAAGTTCACGCTGCAATACACCAGTGGCACCGGCATGGGCGGCGGAACACTCATGACCGGCTGGCGCGGCAAACTGCTCAAGCAGTGGACCATCGCATCGTCGTTCAGTGCAGGCAGCGGTCTCCCGCAAACACCTATCGTCGTGTCCACGATCCCCGGCACAGGCTTCACCAACATCCTTCGCCCCAACCGCACCGGTGCGGACCTCTACGCAGCACCGGCGGGTTACCATCTCAACTCCGCCGCATACGCAACGCCGTCGAATGGCCAGTTTGGTAACTCAGGCCGTTACTCCATCGAAGGCCCCAACGCCATCACGCTCGATAGCTCACTGGCGCGCGTCTTCAAATTCCGCGATCCATACAGCTTCGAATTGCGTGTTGACAGCACCAACCTGTTGAACCACGTGGTGTATACCGGATGGGTCACCACCACCAACAGCACCACCTTCGGCCTGCCTGCCTCAGCCAAGGACATGCGTCAATTTCAACTCAGCGGGAGGCTTCGCTTCTAATCATGAAATCTCTCGTACTCATCGCAACCCTCGCGCTCGCAACCTCGGCCGTATCGCAGCAGATTGGCACCAATCAGCCGCAGGGCCAGGACGGTTCTTACACGCTGAGCGTCAAGTCGCAGCTCGTCACCGAAGCCGTCGTGATCAAGGACAAGAGCGGCAAGTTCATCCCGAACCTTACCGCCAACGACTTCACCATCACAGAAGACGGCACACCGCAGAAGATCCGCGTCTTCGAGCATGAATCGCTGCCCATCGACGCGGAGCCATTGCCAAAGCAGGATCCGAACGACGAAAAGGTCAAGATATACAAGAAGCTGGCGCGCACCTCGTTCCAGCAGTCTGCGCAGTACAAGGACAAGCGCCTCATCGCCATGTACTTCGACATGTCGGCCATGCGCCCGGACGATCAGTTGCGCGCATTGCAGTCCGCGGAAAAGTTCATTCGCACGCAGATGACCTCTGCCGATCTTGTCTCCATCCTGCGTTATCAGGGTGGTTCCGTCGACGTGTTGCAGGACTTCTCGCAGGACCGCAACAAGATGCTCTCCATCCTCGAAACCATGATCGTGGGCGAAGGGCAGGGCAATGACGAATCCGTCAGCGACGACAGCAGCGCAGATGTAGGCGCGGCCTTCGGTCAGGATGGTGGCGAGTTCAACATCTTCAACACAGACCGTCAGCTCTCCGCATTGCAGACAGCAGCCAGCATGCTCGGCGCCATGAACGAGAAGAAGATCCTTCTCTACTTCGCCAGCGGCCTGCGCCTGAACGGCAACGACAACCAGGCGCAGCTTCATGCAACGGTGGAAGCTGCTGTGAAATCCGGCGTCGCTTTCTGGCCCATTGATGCACGTGGCCTCGTCGCAGGCGCACCGCTTGGTGATGCATCACAGGGTTCGCCCGGTGGCCAGGGCATGTACAGTGGCACAGCCGCTACCGCCGTCAACGATCGCTTCCAGCAATCGCAGGACACGCTGTACGCGCTCGCCGCAGACACTGGCGGCAAAGCTTTCTTCGACAACAACGACCTCAACGCAGGCATCGTCCGTGCGCAGAAGGCCATCACGGACTACTACCTCATCGGCTACTACACGACGAACACCTCGCTCAACGGCGCCTTCCGCAAAATCAAGATTACCGTCGCAGATTCACTCAACGCCTCGCTCGACTACCGCAAGGGCTATTACGCGAATAAGGAATTTGGTAAGTTCAACGGCACGGAAAAAGAGCGTCAACTCGAAGACGCGCTCATGCTCGGCGACCCCATTACCGAACTCACCATTGCGATGGAGTTGAATTACTTCCAGCTCAATCGCGCGGAATACTTCGTCCCGCTCACGGTCAAGATTCCTGGCCGCGAACTCGCACTCGCAAAGAAGTTCGGCAGTGAACACACCGTCATCGACTTCGTTTGCGAAATCAAGGACGAAATCGGCGGCAACACCGTCACCAACCTCCGCGACAACGTCGACGTCAAGATCAGCGACGCCACCGCCGCCGAACTTACGAAGCGTCCCATCGAATACAGCACCGGCGTCACGCTGCTGCCGGGCCGTTACAGCATCAAGTTCCTCGCACGCGACGACGAAACGGGCCGCATCGGCACCTATCAGACCAGCTTCATCATTCCGAACCTGAACAAGGAAACGAAGAAGCTGCCCATCAGTTCCGTCATCCTCAGCAATCAGCGCGTCGACACCAAATCCGCACTCTTCAACACCATGAAGGGCAAGGACCAGGCGAAGTCAGATGCAGTGAATCCGCTGATGAGCGCCGAAGGCAAACTTATCCCGTCGGTCACACGTGTTTTCCGCACAGACCGCGATCTTGAGATTCTGCTGCACGCCTATCAGGGCGCACCGGCGGCTCCTGCAGCCGCCCCGGCTACACCCGGCGCTGCTGCTCCGGCGCAGGGACCTCTGGTGGCATACGTCTCGATCTTCCGCGATGGCAAAAAGGCAATGGAAACACAGGCCGTCAAGGCAGAACCCATCGCCAACAGTCGCCTCGGCACCACACCCATCCGCATGAAGGTGCCGCTCACCAACCTCACCACAGGTGAGTACGACATCCAGGTCACCGTCCTCGACCCTGCAGGCAACCGCATCGCCACATGGCGAGGCCCCATGGCCATCGCCCGCTAAGCGGAAACCAACCAACAACACCAAGGGCACGGATACATCCGTGCCCTTGGTGCATTTCAGCAATAACAACCAGCGAAGTCAGCAAACGCTGAAGGAAGATCACTTCTCCCGCAACACCGGAGCCACCTTCTCACCCAGCAACTCAATACCACGCATCATCGGCGCATGCCGCAGAGCAGCAACACTCATCTGGAACGTCACACGATCTAGTCCACCCAGGTCCTCGCTCATCTGCGCCACCTTATCGGCAACGAACGAAGGCTCACCCACCATCAGCGCACCCTTCGGCCTGCGCAGCGCCTCAAACTGCCCACGCGTTACCGGAGGCCAACCGCGCTCCTTCCCAATCTTCGTAAACGCAGCAGCATATCCGGGAAAGAACGCATCCGCAGCAGCCTGATCGGTATCACCCACAAGACCCAGCACATGCACGCCAACCTTCAGCACATCGTCGCCATAACCAGCGCGCTTGCCCGCCTCACGATACAAATCGATCAACGGACGAAACCGATGCGGCTCACCACCAATGATCGCCACCATCAGCGGCAATCCCAGCGCCCCGGCGCGGGCAAACGAAGCAGGCGTTCCACCCACGCCCAGCCACACCGGCAGCTTCTCCTGCAGAGGACGCGGAAACACACCCTGCCCCGTCAACGCAGCACGATGCTTGCCGCTCCAGTTCACGTAAGTCTCATCACGCAGCTTCAGCAACAGGTCGAGCTTTTCGATGAACAGGTCGTCGTAGTCTTCCAGCTTCAGACCAAACAGCGGAAACGACTCAATGAAAGACCCGCGCCCCACCACAATCTCCGCACGTCCACCACTGATCAGATCCAGCGTGGCAAACTCCTGGTGCACCCGCACCGGATCAGCCGCGCTCAGCACGGTCACAGCGCTGCCCAGACGAATGTTCTTCGTCCGCGTCGCTGCCGCAGCCAGAATGACAGCGGGCGCCGCATCCAGATACTCCTCGCGATGATGTTCGCCAAGCCCGAAGAAATCCAGGCCAGCCTTATCGGCCAGTTCAATCTCTTCCAGCAGCCGCGCCATACGCACCGCCGCAGTGGGCGTTTCATGGGTGATGGGGTCTTCAACAAGAGCAGCGAAACTATCGATTCCGATTTGCATAACACCCATAGGATGCGTGCATCAGGAAAAAGATTCGATATCAAACAAATACGTCCTGCGCATGGCGCAGGATCTCTGCGGCCCACGCCTGCGACTCCAGCAAAAACTCCGCTGCTCTTGCTTCCGGCAGATGCAGGATGGCTGCGGAGCGTTCCATCTGGCCCCAGAGTCCTCGTTCACAACCCTCCGCCAGCTCCAGTAAGCGGCGATAGAGGTTGTCCGCGCCATCCAGCGCAGCAGACATCTCCTCCGTCATACGCAGCATCTGGTTGGCCTCTTCCCCTGTGATCTGCAGCGTCTTGCGCACCACGCTCATCATGCCAAACAGGTACATCTCTCCCGCTTCCATGCCCATCGCAACGCCCAGCAATTCACACAGCCGCGCGCGCTGCAGAATGAACCGAATCGGCTCCAGCGAGGTGCCACCAGAGAACTCCGTCGCCAGCGCCAGCGTAGCCAGCCGTCGGAACTGCTCTTCGCCAATCATGGCCAGCGCACTGTCCAGACTTTTCACCGGCTGTCGCAACCCCAGCGCCGCGGAATTCGCCACACGCAACACGCGATACGAAATCGAAGGTTCTTCCTTCAGCAGTTGCAGAATCCTCGTCCGATCCATCTCCGCCTGGCTCAGCTCCGCCAGAAAACGCAGCTTGTTGACCACTGCTGTCAGTGAAGGCCGCGCCATCACCACAGGCCGCATAAAGAAGTACCCCTGGAACAGATGAAATCCTTCATCCATCGCCTGTTGCACTTCTGCTTCCGTCTCCACCTTCTCCGCCACAAAACGGATGTTGTGATACTTCAGCCGATACATCAATCGGATGCGCTCTCTCGCGGTACTCGTGCGAAAGTCCAGCTTGATGTAGTTCGCAAAGGGAATCAGGTGCTCCCACTTTTCCGTGAAGTCAAAGTCATCCAGTGCAATGCCGTAACCCATCATGCTCAACTCCCGGCACGCATAAATGAATTCGGTATCGACCTCGGAATCTTCCAGCACTTCCAGCACCGTTCCATGCGGCAGCACAGCAGGCATGCGGTTCAGCATCAGCGCGCGCGTACAGTTCACAAACGGAATCGACTCACCCACAATCGAGTCCAGCCCAAAGCTCACCGCGTTATCCAGAATCTGTCGCGACGCCGCCTCGCCATCTGCGCAGAAGCTGTTCTCCCATCCAGAACGAAACAGCAACTCATAGCCAAACGTACGACGCATCCGGTCCACAATCGGCTGACGCGCCACAAATCGGCAAAACCCGCCCGCCGGTAGCGGCGCCTTCTGTTGTTCTCCCACCCACTGTGAACGAAATGACATCAACGTTCCTATCGGCAGCCATCCGCGATTGCTTCACTATCAATTTCTTTGTGCCCTTCACGCTTCCTGCAAAGCAGGTTTCGGTGCTGGCCGCCGATTCAGCAGCACCAGTCCCAGTACCACCACGACCGCACCCACATAGGCAATCGGAGCAATCGACTCATGCGCCACCGCTCCCCACAAAATGCCCCACAGCGGCAGCAGATACGTTACGGCAACCACCTGCGTTGCAGAAACATGCGCCAGCAGGTGGTAGTACAGCAGGTAAGCAACACCGCTTCCCGCCAATCCCAGCACCAGAACAGCCAGCACAGAACTAAGAGGAATCTGTGCCGGATGCGGCCCCATCAGTGCCACCGGCGTCAGCATCAGTGCCGACAGCGAAAGCTGCGTCGTTGCCAGCCCAATCGGATCCAGCCCCTGCAGCTTCGCCTTGGCAATCACCGTCGCAATCGCATATCCCAGCGCACCCACGGCAATCACCGCCGCGCCCAACAGCTGTTCATGTCCCGTTCCGCCAGCATTGTCCGAGTGTTGCGATGTCACCACCACCGCCACACCTGCAAATCCAAGCAGCACGCCGACGATCGTGTGCATCTGCGCGCGCGTCTTCGTCACGGCCAACGACAGCAGCAGCGTCCAGATTGGCGTGGTGCCATTAATCACCGCAGCCACACTGCTCGGAACAACACGTTCTCCCCACGCAAAGCAGAAGAAGGGAAGCGCGTTATTCGTCAGCGCCACCAGGAACAGCCAGAAAAACAAACGACGTGGCGGCAGCTTCTTACGAGCAAGCAGCAACACTACCCACAGAAACGCGGCGCCCGTTGCACTGCGCAACAAACCCACCCACACTGGCGGAAAGGCAACATCCGCAATGCGGATCATCAGAAATGAAATTCCCCACACAGCGGAAAGCAGCAACAGTTGGGCCACATAGCGTGTCTTCATGACAAAAGCTTCGCCTCTTCCTGCCATCGTGTCCAATGAATTGATATGATCGGTTGCATCGGAAATAACGATGGAAAATCTTCTCGATCTTCGGCAGGTTCGGACTTTTGTAGAGGTGGCCTGCACACGCAGCTTCACCCGCGCTGCGGCTCAACTTCACTATGCGCAGTCCAGTGTAACGGCGCAGGTGCAGGCGCTTGAGTCCGATCTTGGTCTACCGTTGTTCAATCGTCTCGGCCGCCAGGTGGAGTTAACAGACGCAGGCCGCCAGTTTCTCATCCACGCGGAAAAGCTCATCTGCACAGCAGAACAGGCGCGTCTCTCCGTCCAGAAGGACGATCGTATCGTTGGCCCTCTCGTCGTCAGCGCAGCGGAAAGTCTGCTGACGTATCGCATGCCGGAGTTGCTGCGTGTCTTTCAGGCCACCTATCCGGATGTGCGCCTCACCCTTCATGCCGATCTCTCCTGTGCCACCAGTACCGTTCAGGAACCCGGCGTTGATTTAGGCATCTCCATCGACGAGCCCATCCAGTCGCCGTCTCTCCTCGTGCAGAAACTACGCAGGGAGCGCGTGCTCGCACTCGTCGCCGCAGAGCATCCTCTCGCAAAGAAAAAGAAGCTCACCGCCTCAGACATTGCACAGGAGCAGATACTCCTCACCGAACGCTCCTGCAGCTATCGCGCCGTCTTCGAACGCGCCATGTCGCAGGACGGTGGCCGCGTAAACCGCGTACTTGAATTCGCAAGTGTTGAAGCGCTGAAGCAATGCGCCATGGTCCGCATGGGCGTTGCCGTACTCCCGGAATTAGTCGTTGCTGCAGAACTGCAACGAGGTTCACTGGTAGCACTGGCATGGCCCCCAAAACCGGTCTACGTCTACACGCAATTGGTACGGCACCGCGATAAGTGGTTCTCTCCGGTAATGCAGGCCTTCTGGACCATGGCGCAACAGTTGATCGAAAACCCTGCCAAATCCCGCAGAGAATCAACTCCAACAAAATAAGCGATAGAGACCTGTCCGGGTGCCCCAGGTTCGCGAAGCTAACCTGGGTTATCGCGCAAAGCGCGATCCTCACGTCTCGCATGCCAGCTTACAAAGGCAGGCAAGATCAAATTAACGAGTCGCCGCTCGGAGGCCGCTCATCCAAAACAGCGATGAGCGAGATGCGTTATTTCGTCCACCAACCAGGCGGCGTTCTCCGCCGCTATGTGCGCGAAATCCTGTACGTCCACTCAGAGCATCCCCGGGTTCAGGTTCTGCTGCCGGAGACCACGCTCACTCTCGTCTTGCGGCAGTCTGGTTTTGCATCGATGCAAAACGAGGCACTTCCCAACGCAATTATCTCGGGCCTGCAACAACGAACCCGCTTCATTGAGCACGCGGCGAACTCCTCGCTGGTGATCGTTCGATTCACTGAGGTTGGCGCACCGGCAATACTGCATGATCGCGCAGACCTTCTCTACAACCAGACGGCATCACTTGATTCCGTCCTGCCACGGCGAGAGATCGACCATATCCAGAACGTTCTTACCAGTACCCGCAAGCAGCAACAGCACTTCATGGCGGTAGAACGCTTTCTCGTCAGTCGTATCCGCACACGGAACGGAATCGTTCAGCAGGGTGTCTCTCCCCAGATCGAGGCGGCCGCGCAGAGGATCCGCAGTACGCAAGGCCGGTCTTCCATCGCCGCAATCGCGCGTCATGCCGCCATGAGCCAAAGCGCACTGGAACGGCATTTTCGTGCTGTGGTCGGCACAACCCCGAAGAAGCTCAGCCGGTTGGCACGTTTGCAGCATGTCTGCAGACTCTGGGACAAAGGAAAGTCTCTTACAGAGATTTCCTTTGAAGCCGGCTACTGCGATCAATCGCACATGGTGCGCGATTTCCGGCTCTTCACCGGTACATCACCGGAGGAGTTTTTTCGCGAAGCGCCTTCACACAATCTGCCGATTTTTTCCAATTAGCGACCCTCCTTCCTTGGCTACCTTCGAGGAATGAGACTCCCTCTCTTCCGGACGGCCCGCATCTCCATCCGCTATGGAGTGGCATGTCTGTACCCGCTTGTGCTGCTCGCCTGCTTTGCCATTCTTTGTCAAACCGCTCGCGCTCAGATAACCAGCTCCAAGGAGAAACCGATGAAGCACTATGCCCTGATCTTCTATTCCACACGCACGCTCACTCACGAAGAGCAGAAGCAGCGTCCAGTTGATATCGCAGGTTGGGTCAAACAGGTTACGGATATGGGGATTACGCTCGACCCGCGAAATTTTGGAGAGGTCGAAGCTGACTTCTCCGCACCGGGGAGTGAGTCTGGCCCCGGTAATGGGTCAAGTGATCTCGTGATGGTCACAATTGTTTTCTTTGACTCAGCGGACCCGGATCAGGCTGTCAACATTGCACGGATGCATCCTGGCCCGCGCTACGGCGTCGCCGTCAAACTGCGCGAATGGACTCCACCCCGGCAGACTTTGGCAACGCAATGAACGAATGTGGCCTTATTGCCTGCGAAGCAATGCATTCATCGCAGAATGCCGACTGAAGCATGACGGCGGGATGGAAAGGAATGATCGATGAAGCTGATAGTTCTGGGTGCCACGGGTGGCATCGGAGTTGAAATTGTTCGGCAGGCAATGGAGCGTGGTCATTCCATCACAGCCTTTGTCCGCACGTCTGGGCAACTCAGCACGCTTGCCGGGCGCATTCAACTCATTCAAGGCAACGTGATGGATGCTACGGAACTTGGCAGAGCACTGGAAGGCCACGACGGAGTCCTGTCGGCGTTCGGACCTCGCCTGCCTTTGTCGAAGGAAGATGCCGACCTGTTGGAACGCTTCGCCACAACGTTGACGAACGCGATGCTGCGAACAACAGTAAGGCGCGCGGTCATCGTATCGACAGCATTTCTATTCAAGGATTCCATCATTCCGCCCACCTATTTGTTTGGCCGTCTGTTCTTTCCCAGTGTTGTTGCCGATGCCGCGGCGATGGAGCGGATTGTGATAGCGAGTGGACTTGACTGGACCCTGGTGCGTCCACCGCAGCTCACTGACAAACCGCAGACAGGGCGGTATCGCGTGCGGGAAGAACATCTACCCGCCTTCGGTTTCAAGATCGCGCGTGCTGACGTTGCAGATTTTATGATCCAGTGCGTTGAGAACCATGCGTCGAGTCGCAAGATCGTTGGCTTGAGTAACTGACCAAAGCGCAACTTGGACAGCGCATATCGCCACTTCAGATTGAGGTTGAATCATGACGATCTATACGGGCGTTCTCTTTGTTCACACGATAGCCGTCCTTGTTCTCACAGCGGGCCTGACGGTGGAAGCATGGATGCTCTTTCAACTCAGACGAGCTTCGAACTCAGCCGAAGTTCGCTCGTGGACGGCTCCGGTTCCGGTGCTCACCGCGGCCAGCATAGGTTCCCTGGTGATGGTGTATGTCACGGGAGCCTATCTGACAGAAAGCTTGAGGGCATGGGAACTCGCCTGGCCCAGATTCGCGGTGCTGGAAATTATCTTGTTTGCAGGTTTGGGCGCGCTGACAGGAAGGCGGCTACGCGCAATCCGAAGACTTTGCAACAGCGTGGCAGAAAAGGAATCCGCGCTGAAGACCAGGTTACGAAGTCCCCTGCTGAAAATTCTGTTGAACATCCGTATTTGGATTGTTATCGGAACACTTTTGCTGATGGCAGCCAAGCCAGGATTCAGTGAATCACTGAGCATTGTGGTGGCATCGGTCTTACTCGGATGGGTTTCTTCGCTGGTAACGTTCAGGCGATGGGGAGCAGGCTTTACTGATGTGTGAACCGCTGCAACCAAAGGAAACGCCGAGCAACCAGGGCCGCACGAAATCTGTCAAGCCCCTGAACGACTCAACCTAAACAAACCAAAAGAAATAGAGTTGGCATGTTACTTCTTGCGAATCGATAAAATGGAAATAGAAACAAAAGGGCCGCGCAGAAGCGCGGCCCTAACTCTTTTAGGAAGACGATTTTGCCCTAAATCCAATGGGCAGACGATTTTAGCGGCACCGGCGCCGTAACCCCAATAGAAAGACGATTTTAGAAAAACAAGGGGGAGGGGTACCCCTCCCTGCCCTACTCCACGTGATAGTTCGGTGCTTCCCGCGTGATGATCACGTCGTGCACATGCGACTCGCGCAATCCAGCGCCGGAAATACGCACAAACCGCGCATTCTCCTGCAATTCCGGGATCGACGAGCAGCCCAGATAGCCCATGCCGGAACGCAGGCCGCCCACAAGCTGGTAGACCATGTCACCTAGAGGCCCACGATAGGGAACGCGTCCCTCGATGCCCTCCGGTACGAACTTGTTCAGCCGGTTATTCGCGGTTGGTTCCGGAGCGGTCAGAGAAGGCTTCGGGCCTCCGCTGAGGTCGTCCTTGCCCTGGAAGTAGCGCTCGCCGGAACCCTGCGCCATGGCCGAAAGCGATCCCATGCCGCGATACGCCTTGAAGCTGCGGCCCTGGTACAGAATCGTCTCGCCCGGAGATTCGTCCACACCGGCGAAGAGCGATCCAACCATGATGCAACCAGCACCTGCGGCAATCGCCTTGGTGATATCGCCGGAATACTTGATACCGCCATCGGCAATCACGGTAATGCCACGTTCCTTGGCCGCACGATAAGCCTCGCTGATCGCGGTGATCTGCGGCATACCGGCGCCGGTGACCATGCGCGTGGTGCAGATGGAACCGGGACCAATGCCCACCTTCACGGCATCCGCGCCCGCATCGATCAGGGCGATGCAGCCATCATAGGTGGCAATGTTACCTGCCAGCAGGTCCACATTAGGGAAGCGCCGCTTGCACTCGCGCACGGCTTCCAGCACGCGGCTGGAGTGGCCATGAGCGGAGTCGATGGCCAGAGCGTCCACGTTCTCCTCCACCAGTGCGGCCGCGCGCTCCAGGAAGTCGCCGGTAGCGCCAATGGCCCCCGCCACCCGCAGTCGTCCCTGCTCATCCTTGCAAGCATTCGGATATTTCAGCTTCTTCTGAATGTCCTTAACAGTGATCAGACCCTTCAACTCGTAGTTGTCATTGACCACCAGCAGCTTCTCCACGCGGTGCTGATGCAGAATGTGCTCTGCATCTTCCAGCGTGGTGCCCACCGGAACAGTGATCAGCTTCTCCTTCGTCATCACGTCGCTGACAGGAATGTCCGTGCGCGAGACGAAGCGGAGATCGCGGTTGGTCAGAATGCCGACCAGCTTCTTGTTCTTGGTAACCGGAACACCGCTGATCTTGTACTTGCGCATGACTTCCAGCGCGGCAGCGACGGGCGCTTCCGGCTCAATGGTCACAGGATCGACGATCATACCGCTCTCACTGCGCTTCACCTTGTCGATCTCGGCGGCCTGCTGCTCAATGGAGAGGTTACGATGCACCACGCCCATGCCACCGGCCTGCGCCATGGCAATAGCCAGCCGCGACTCGGTAACGGTGTCCATGGCGGCGGAAAGCAGAGGTGTATTCAGGGTGATACGGGAGGTAAGTCGGGTAGAGGTACTCACTTGGGTTGGCACCACATCCGAGAAGGCAGGTACCAGGAGGACGTCGTCAAACGTCAGGGCTTCGGGAATCGCGCTCAATAGCATAAAGTTCCATAGATTGTAGTCCTATTGCGTTGCGGCGCAACTGGCACACCCTCCTGGAGGAAGCCGGATACCGCGCAATCCTCCGCCGCAGGACCAGGGGAAAGCGCTGCCAAGTCAACCCATGAACGGCCAGTTTGCGTCTCAGTGCAGAAACGCAAACGATCCCCCTCTTGGAGTTCCAACACGGATGATTAGGCATTGGCAGACTGGATCTGGCGGTTTACGCACTGTGGCGCTAGTACTTACCGTCGGAGTGATCATTCTTTGGGCCGTTATGTGGCACCTCGCGCCACAGACGTTCCGGTTTGACGATGCATGGATGTTTCTGCGGTACGCAGTGCGTGTGCGGGAAGGCCTGGGACTGAGCTGGAATCTGGATGGTGTTCACACCTACGGCATGACCAGCCTGCTGTGGCAGCTCGTGGTAATGGCCGGCAGCTTCCTGCCCATGCATCCGGGCCATCTGCTTTACACGCTCTCCTACGCCTTCTCCGGTGTGGCCCTGGTAACGGTCGCGGTGGCGGTCAGTCGCAACGCCCATGGCCCCCTCCGCTTCACACCCTACGCCTTCCTCCTCACCACCCTGCCGCTGGTGAACAACTCCATCTTTCAGTTCAACAGCCTGAATGGTATGGAAACCATGTTGGCTGCGGCTCTCATTGCAGCGACAGCGGGACTTGCGGTTGCCCAGTCACGTGGTCAGGGTGGGATAACGGGAAGTGGCTGGTTGACCGGCATTGTTGCGGCGCTCGCATATCTCACGCGGCCAGAGAGCGCATTGCCAATGGTAACGATGGTGATTCTGATCACCCGGTGGCGCAATCGGGAACAGCGTCTGTCTGCTTTCCGCGCTTTGGGTCTCATGCTCGGCCTGGCTATCGTTACCGCGGTGGGCTGCAAGTTCTACTTTGGCAGCTACGTTCCGCTCAGTTTCTACCTGAAGTCGCAACACGCTTACCGTGGTTATGCGGCACGGTGGCATCCCGTCCTGATGGCATTCCAGTTCCTGCAGATGTTCTGGCCGTTTCTGGTTGCAATGATCCTGTTCTGTCGGCGGGCCGATCGGCGCATGGTGGTGGCCATGCTTGGAGCGCTCGCGATCACGATGTCCTACCTCTGTGTGGTGACACAGATCATGGGCGGTTCGGTCCGTTACTTTATCCCCTACTTTCCGCTTTGTGTTATCCCTGCGCTTCTGCTCGTGGATGAGAGATTGCAGGAAGGTAGATCGTTCCGGTCGATCCTTCAGGCACCCCAAGTGGTGGGCGCGGCGTTAGTATTTATCCTCGCCGTGGTCATTCCGCGGCAGGTTATCGATTGGCTGGAATGGTATGCGGAGCCCGCCCTGCGATATTCCGCGGTGGAGGCTGTCGTTGCCGATAAGCGTCCGCTTCCAGTAGTGAATTATTGGATATGCATCGAAGGTGTTGGCGACATGGCAAACGCCATGCCCCCAGGCGGCATTGTGGCCTCAAGCGAAGTCGGGGAACTTGGTTATAGAGCTTTGAACCAGAATGTGATTGACCTGGCAGGTCTGAACGATACGGATATTGCATTGCACGGATTTCATCCGGATAGATTTCTGGACCGAAAGCCGGATCTGATCTGGCTCCCCCACGATGACTACACGTGGCAGCGGGGAATCCTCATCACATCGCCAAAGTTTCTAGCGGAGTATGACTTCTATGCGGGAGCGTTTGTCTATGGCATTGCTATCCGGAAAGACAGCCCAAATCACGATGCGTTGACAGCTCATCTCTATGCTGTCTGGAACCAGTACTATCCCGGTACAAAGCCTCAGGACTACCTTGCACGTGGCGTGTCATGGGACCGGGAGGCTTCGATCCCGCCCGTGCGTTAGCCCATCGGGTTATGAGCAGATGAATCGATTTCCGGCATTCCGGGACATGCTGGCGCAGCGGTATGAATTGATCCGCGAATGGCAGTCTCCCGGTTCGCTGAAGGCGGGATATCGCATCTATCGTCCTGGCGCGGTGGAGCAGTGATTGATTTGATGTGGCCTGAAAATTGAGATAGGATAGTAAAGAAATCAGAGTCCGCCAGGCCATTTAACCCCTCGGCGAAACGACTGGTGGGCGAGAGCCCGCCATTTTCTTTGGTTTATTTGAGATTTCTGCGGCGCTTCGCCGTGAAGGAGGGCTTTTCGCAATGGCAGTTTCCATGGATGCAATTCGTGCCGCGGCAGAACGCGTTGCGACGAGCCACGGGCTTGAAGTAGTCGAGGTCGACTTCACGGGCGCAGGCAAGGCGCGTGCTCTCCGCGTATTTGTGGAGAAGGATGCGGCTGGTCGCGACGCTCTGAAGGCAAAGGCAGCGGAAGCTGCGAATGATCCGGATGCGGAACCGATCGGCCTGCCTAGTGGCGTTCCCATCGAAGCGCTCTCCGGTGTCACGCATGAGGATTGTGCGGTGTTTGCGCAGGATTTTGGCACCGTGCTGGACGTGGAAGAATTGATTCCCGGGACACAGGAATACGTGCTGGAAGTTTCATCGCCGGGTATCGAACGCAGGCTGTTTAAGCCCGCGGATTACCAGCGATTTCAGGGCTTCCTCGTTGCCGTGAAGCTGTTTACGGCGATCAACAGCATGAAGACGCTGACCGGGCGCATGACCTTTGCAGATGATGCCGTGACGCTGGACCTTTCTGCGGTCAAGCAGAAGGGCAAAAAGAAGAAGGGCGCCGAGCCTCCACCGCAGACCGTTACTATTCCTCTGCGGGATATTGAGAAGGCTAATCTGGTGGCCGAGTTCTAGCCGGTTCGTCTGCTTGTTGCTGTGACTTCGCACCGAGAAGTGCAAACACTTCTGCTGCGTCAACGGCAGCAGGCCAAAGGCTGAACAGAGAAACAAGTTTCTTACAACTGAATACGTAGGAGTAACACAACAATGGCAAGCGCACTGTATCAGGCAATTGAGACCATGAGCCGCGATAAGGGCATTGAGCCCGAGATCGTGGTCACCGCCGTTGAGGACGCCATCGCATTAGCAACGCGCAAGTACTACAAGACGCAGGAAAACATGCGCGGTGAGTTTGACAAGGAAACGGGCGAGATCCGTGCCTATGTCTACAAGACGGTCATTGAAGACGATACCGAGATTGAAGAAGACCCTGAGAACTACATCACGCTGACGGAAGCGCAGGAGATGGCGCCGGGCGTGGAAGTGGGCGCGGAACTGCGCTTTTACAAGGACACGTCGCCGCTGGGCCGTATTGCCGCGCAGATGGCGAAGCAGGTGATCTTCCAGAAAGTCCGCGAAGCAGAGCGCGACACAGTATTCAATGAGTACAACCACCGTGTGGGCGAGATTCTGAACGCTACGGTGAAGCGCATTGAGCCGATGGACGTGATCTTCGACCTGGGCAAGGCCGAGGCGCGTATGCCGAAGCGTGAGCAGTCGCGTCTGGAGCAGTTCACCGTGGGTGAGCGCATCCGTGTGGCTTTGCTGCGTGTCGACCGCGCTGCAAAGGGACCGCAGGTGATTGTGAGCCGCGCCGCGCCCGCGCTGGTGCAGACGCTGTTCCAGAGTGAAGTTCCGGAAATCTACGACGGCACCGTGATGATCCGCGCCATTGCACGTGAGGCCGGTGAGCGTACGAAGATTGCTGTCGTTTCGCGCGACAAGGACGTCGATCCGGTCGGTGCGTGCGTCGGCATGAAGGGTATGCGTGTGCAGTCCATCATCCGCGAACTGCGCGGCGAAAAGATTGACATTATCGAATACTCCGATGAGATCACCACGTTTGCCGAGAAGGCTCTGCAGCCTGCGAAGGTGTCGCGTGTGTCCATTACCGATCTTGGTGAGAAGCAGTTGGAGGTGATCGTGGATGACACGCAGCTTTCGCTGGCTATCGGCAAGAAGGGCCAGAATGTGCGTCTCGCGGCCAAGCTTCTGGGCTGGAAGATCGATATCAAGAGTGAAGAAGAGAAGCGCCAGGAAGTGGAGCAGGCCATGGCTGCGCTGGGCGGCGGACCTTCCACTCCGATTGAGCAGGTCACTGAACTCGGTGAAAGCGTTTTGGATAAGCTGATTGCGGCCGGTATCACGACCGTGGAGCACCTTGCGGATATGACCGCCGAGGAACTGGGCGAGGTTCCGGGTATTGGTGACAAGTCGGTGGAGAAGATTGCGGTAGCGGTCCGCCACTACTTTGGCCAATACGAAGAGGGCGAGGAGCGTCCAGCGTCTTTGAGCGGCGTTGCGCAATCGCTGGGTGACAATAGCGCATCTGAAACCTCTGTATCGCATGAAGCACCGACCGAGGCGGACGGCAAGCCGTCGACCGATGTGGTGGATGCGGATAGCGACGAATCAGAGGAGGGTCTGATGGGCAAGACACCAGAAGCAATCATCGCAGAACGCGCACTGAACGGCGTAGAACCGCTGGAAGTGAGTGATTCGTCGGAAGAATTGCTGGAGCGGGAAGAAGAAGAAGGCCAGTTTGACGGTTTTGGCAGCGATGCCGATGTCCGCGAGGCCCGTATTGAGAACGACAACCAGATGCTGGACGATCTGGCCGACCAGGCTGGTGAATTCAGCAATGAAACCATCGACCCGGATGAGAACACCCGTGGTTAGCGTGAAGAAAGGCGGTGCAGAGTCCTGCGCCGCCGACTTTCACGGCGCTTTGAAGTGCTTCGGAGGCGCGAATTGTACCCTCCTGAGCGATAATGAATGTATTGGACTTGATTCCTTCTGGAGTGGAGCTGCCATGAACAGCTAGCAGAGGGCAACGGAGTAAGACGAGGGCGGATGAGCAAAGTACGCATCAACGATCTGGCGCGTGAGCTTGAGGTCAAGAGTAAGGAAATTCTTGACGCGCTTACAGCAGTCGGAGTTACAGAGAAGAAGACTCACTCGAGTTCCATCGAGGATGACGAAGCAGACAAGGTTCGCAAGCACCTGACTGGCGGTCGCGCACCTGCACGTACGGCAGCCGCCGCCGAGCCGAAAAAGATTGATTTGTCGAGCGCGCGTAAGCCGGGCGATATTCAGCGGATGCTGGCGGAGCGTCGCCAGGCTGAGCAGCAGGCCGCCCAGGCTCCTGTTCCGGCAAAGCCGGCAGTTGTGTCGGCAGCACCGAAGCAACCGATTGTTGCGGTGGTAGCGCCGCCCAAACCGCCTGTGCCTCCTGCTGCTCCGACTGCCGTTGCTGCACCTGCGCCTGTGGTGGAAGTGGCAACTCCTCCCGTGGCTGAGAAGCCCGTGGTCGCTCGTCCAGTCGCCCCAGTTGCCCCTCCTGCGCCCGTTGCTCCTCCAGCAGCGCCTTCGCGCCCTCCGATCACGCGCCCAGTGATGCCGACGCTGAAGATTGCCCAGCCGCGCACTGAGTCTGCTGCACCGGAGGCTCCGCGCCGCACAATCGTTCCGCAGGCACGCCAGGCCCCTGTTATCGTGCATCCCGCACCGAAAACAGGTCCGGCGATTGCCTCACGTCCGCCGCAGGGTGTGGTGGTACGTCCGGGACATCCCGCATCTGAACGTCCGGCAATTGCTGGCAGCACGCCTCCGCCGCAGGGCGTAGTCGTTGCGCGTCCTCCAGCCGCTGCATCAACTCCCGCAGCACCTGCTGCAACGCCGGTTCTGGGCACTCCGCCTCCTGTTCCGGAAGCTGCAGCACCGGTGCCGGCAGCTCCTGAAGAGCCGAAGCGTCGCGTCATCATGCCGCAGACAGGCCCGCGCCCGTCGTACACCGCGCCTCCGCAGGCTCCCAGTGCGCCGCCGCGTCGTCCTATCTTCCAGCGCCCGGGTGGTCCCGGTGCCGGACCGGGGGGGGCTCGTCCCCCTTATGGTGGCCCCGGAGGCCCGGGTGGTCCCGGCGGTGGTCCTGCTGGCCGTCGTCCCATGCATCCGACGCGGACGTTCCCCGGCGGACCTCCAACCGGTCCCGGCGGACGCCCTGGCTTCGGTCAGCGTCCGGGCTTTGGTGGTCCCCGTCCTGGATTCGGCGGCGGTCCTCGCCCCGGTGGCGGTGGTCTGATCTCAGAAGGCACCCCGGGAGCGCAGAAGCCCGGTATGCGTCCTGCTGCCAAAAAAGGTGCGGCACACAAGAAGCGTTACGAAAAGAGCAAAGAAGGCCCAATGAAGGGCTTTGCGCCACCGTCGCGGTTTGGCGGAGCGCAGATTGCTATGGGCGAACAGCCCATTACGCGCACCATTACCGTGACGGAAGGCGTTACCGTAAAGGACCTGGCAGAAGCACTTGGTCTCCGCGGTAAGGATCTGATCGCTACGTTGCTGATGCGCGGTGTTCTGGTCACTGTCAATCAGTCGCTGGATAACGAATTGGTGAAATCCGTCTCCGCCGCCTATGGCGCGGATGCACAGATTCAGACCGTGGAAGAGCAGCTTGAGAATGAAGCGATCGAAGGCGTCCTGACAGATACCAGCGGTATGACGGAAATCGTCCGTCCGCCGGTGGTTACCGTCATGGGCCACGTCGATCACGGTAAGACTTCGTTGCTCGATGCGATTCGTTCTACTGACGTGGCCAGCGGCGAAGCCGGTGGTATCACGCAGCACATCGGTGCATACAAGGTGCACGTCACCAAGGAAGATTCGCCTGCCTTTGGCCGCGAGATTGTCTTCCTGGATACGCCGGGTCACGAAGCCTTTACCCGCATGCGTGCACGCGGCGCCAAGGTTACGGACATCGTTGTTGTGGTGGTTGCAGCGGATGACGGTGTGATGCCGCAGACGATTGAAGCCATTGATCACGCGAAGGCAGCAAAGGTGCCGATCATCGTGGCGATCAATAAGATCGACAAGCCCGGTGCGGACAGCAATAAGGTGAAGGCCCAGCTTGCCGAGCGTGGTCTTCAGCTTGTGGGCTGGGGCGGCGACGTGGAATTCGTTGAAGTTTCCGCGAAGCAGCGTATCAACCTGGACGGCCTGGAAGAGATGATCTGTCTCGTTGCCGACACAAACGCACAGAAGGCAATTCCTGAGCGTCCGGCAGTGGGTACCGTTATCGAAGCCAAGCTGGATCGTGGCCGCGGTGCGGTTGCGTCCATCCTGGTGCAGAACGGAACGCTGAAGGTGGGCGACAGCTATATCGTCGGTAACACGTTCGGTAAGATCCGCGCCATGTTCGACGATCGCGGCCGTTCCATTGAAACTGCAGGACCTTCGACACCTGTTGAAATCCTTGGTCTGGAGAGCATTCCGGACGCTGGCGACACGTTTATTGTGATGAGCGATCGTGACCGTGCCAAGGAAATTGCACGCTACCGTACGCTCAAGGAGCGCGAAGCACAGCTTGCGAAGAGCAGCCGTGTGTCGCTGGAAGGCCTTGCAGAACAGATCAAGCAGGCTGGCGTTAAGGATCTCAACCTTGTTCTCAAGGGCGACGTGCAGGGCTCGGTGCAGGTGCTGATCGACAGCCTGCAGCGCATGACGACGGAAAAGGTACGTGTCCGCGTGCTGCACTCCGGCGTCGGCGCCATCACCGAAAGCGATGTGCTGCTGGCCACCGCGTCGAACGCCGTCATCATCGGCTTCAACGTGCGTCCAGAGCGCAAAGCACAGGAACTGGCGGATCAGGACAACGTGGAAATTCGTCTGCACTCCATCATTTACGAGCTGCAGGACGAGATTCAAAAGGCCATGCTTGGCCTGTTGGATCCGGTCTTCCGCGAGAACTACCTGGGCCGTGCAGAAGTGCTCAACGTCTTCAAGATCACGAAGGTCGGTCAGATTGCCGGCTGCGTGGTTCGCGATGGCACGATCACCCGCAACTCGCAGGTACGCGTGATGCGCGACGGTGCCGAAGTCTGGAAGGGCAAGATCACCAACCTGAAGCGCTTCAAGGACGACGTTCGTGAAGTGACCAACGGCATGGAATGCGGTATCGATCTCAGCCTGCGGGACATTCGCGTGGGTGACTTGATCGAGGCGTTCTCCACGGAGAAGATGGCTGCGGAACTGGGCGAGAATCTTGCGGAGAAGAAAGCCGCCGAGGCCAAGGCTTCGGAGCCAGCTACCGTGTAATTAGTTCAAAAATCACAAAGAGAAGAGGCGGGCAAAGCCCGGCTCTTCTCTTTGCATTTCACGCATCCATTTCAGTTGGAGTTGGCAGCGTGAAGTTTGGCAGAGCTTCAAAGCCGGGCATGGCGAACAGATAACCCTGCATGTGTTCAATACCGCAGCGGAGTAAAGCGACATACTCTTCCAGGCTTTCCACCCCTTCTGCGATCAGGTCCATCTCTTCTGCATTGCAAACCTTTTGCAGGGAAGCGATGGCTGCTTGCGAGTGTGGATGCAGGTGCAGGTTCCGTGTGATCGTCATATTGAGCTTCAGGATGTCGGCTCGCATCTGTTTGTACACGGCTTTCTCTGAGAGGGCCGCTTGTAGATCGTCAATGGCAAGGGCGATACGGAAGCCATTGCGCTGATACTCGCGGGCGACTGTTCTCACCTGTTTGGTATCGAGAAGTCGCTCTGAATCTGTCATTTCAAAGATCAGCCTTTTGTAAGGAAAGTTCAGTGACCTGGCGGCGGCGAGTGTCATTGCGCTGCATGCTTCGGGTGTGCAGATCGCTCGCGGAAGAAAGTTGATGGACAGAGCGGCATTTGATTTTGTAATGCCAAGATTGGTCGCCAATGTCATCGCGCGGCTACGGCAATGCTGATGAAAAAGAAACTGATCATTCTCTTTCAATCGCCCGAGTATGCTGGCCGCACTTTGGCCCTGAGGTCCGCGGACGAGAGCCTCATACGCATAGACGTTGCCTGTGGTGACGTTCACCATAGGTTGAAATGCCATGCTGAAAGGGAAGCCCGCCTGGAGCTCTACTGCCGTGGCGAGGAAAGCCGGTTCCATGCGAACTACATCGGCAGAATCGGCGACAAAATGAATGTTGGAATCTGCTTTTGTTTGTATTGGCCGATCAGTTGATCAGTTATAGCAATGTTTCGCTTTCGGCGTCATAGATGATGGTCCGATTACGTCCCAGATGCTTCGCGTGGTACATCGCCTTGTCCGCTTCTTTTTGCAGTTGCGCCCATGTGATATCAGCGTGACCACGGGGTGATGTCACATGGGCGTAACCGCAGGGTATCCGGGGCTGTTCAGACGTTGAACTTGAAGACGTTGAAAGTGACCTTCTCCGCGCCCTGCACGGGTTTTCGTGCCGATAAGGGGTGACAGGAGGTGTCACGTGTATCAGAAGCATAATCGCTTCATGGCTGACTGGACAGACCGGAGGGGGAAGCGAAAACGGAAGTCGTTTCTAACGGCTGCTGAAGCGGAAGCATTCGAGATAACTCAAAAGGCAAACGCGCGCCCAAAAGCAAAGGCGGTGCGGGTGTCAGCGTTACGAAAATCCTCACCGCCATCACGGGTAGTCAGAAGCCCACAAACGCAATCCACTATTGCGTCAAAGGCATCATCGGCGAGGTCGGATCGAAACGACCACAAGACCTTGTCGCACTCGATGTCCCGCGCATCTGCAAAACGTTCGAGCGTTACTGTGTCGCGACGCGGTACAACTACCACTCGTACCTCCGAACGCTCCTCCGCAAACTCGCGGAAAGCTACGGAGCGCCACACGGATTGCATCGCGAAGTCCCGCAAGTCCAAGCCCCATCACCACGAACCCGCACCGTCACGGACGCGGAGGTCGAAGTGATACTCTCCAGCGCATCGCCAGCCATGAGGCTGTTCGTGTTGCTGTGTCTCGACCTGGGATTGCGGAGCGGAACGGCTGTGAAGATAAGCCCATCGCACTACGACCCGAACAGTGGAACTATCAGCTTCACGACGAAGAAACAATCAACACAAACGCTGCCAGTTACTCGCGAGATTGCAGTCATCTTTGCCACGTGCGAACGATGTCTGCCAGAGGTGCCGTATTACACCTTTCTGAGCGTGAGGCGCGGAGGCTGTCGTGTCAGCGTGGCTCTATCGTTCAAGCATCTTCTTCGCAGATGCGGATTGGACGACCGAATCAGGCCACACGACCTCCGACGCACAGCAGCGGAACGCGTCTATGCCGTCACGAAGGATATGCGCGACGTGCAAAGCGTTCTCGGACACAAGCGCCTAGCCAACACCATGCACTACCTCGACCGTGGGGGGCGTGGACTCAGCGTCGCCATCCTCGAACAGGCAAAGATTTTGCACAAGCCAACGGAGGTCATCCAGTGACCGCGAAAGAACAGGAACTCCTGCACCACAACGCAAGCATTCTGGCTGATCGTTGCGGTCATGCCATCG